>CAYTDW010000009.1:0-15840 GCA_964436585.1 uncultured Halioglobus sp.
GATGTGATCATCCACACTGATAATCACCATGTCGTTCATTTGCATACGTTTCTCCCGGATGATTCGCGCAATATCATTAGTCTGCAACCATGGTTCAAGTGCTTGTCGCAGCGGCACAAGACGCGCCCGCCACGTGGGTTTCAAGGGGTTGAATCCTGCCGTCACTGAAGTCGCGGATCAGCCCGATACGCTGCGCCACCGCAGCCCGCTGTGGCTGGAAAGTGAAGCAATTGGGGGGCATACGACGCGCATCCGACTGTTGCGCGAGAGGTATCGTTCGCCCGTGCGCGATGACGCTGCCCCAGCGCAATAGCCTGGCGGCCTCCTGCCGCGAGGGCTCAAGCGCATCTATCCAGGCCCGCATTTCGAGCAACTGCATGCCGGCCAATTCTGCTGGCTCGAGTATTCGGAACTTGCTGTCCGACCAGGCCAGGACCCGCTCGCCGTTGCGGGAAATAGCGGCTTGACGCACCTCTGCGACGGGGTCGGATACAAAAATATCGTAGACCAGCGCGTCTTCATCGAGTGCGTGGGCCGCCGCCAGCAGGGCCAGGTCGTAGAGGTGGGTGCAGTTCGAGGTTTTATCGCCCCGCGCCGGGAACGCCTTCAGCGCAAGACCGGTAAATGTACTCTCACAGTTCGCTGCGGCACCGGGACAGGTACTCCAGGGCGCCCGGTGCAACTGCGCCGTAACCGCAGTAGCGGTGATACTGTCGTGGTTGAGGGTCACGCTCATGCAATGAAAGTCGTCCTCGACCTCGGCGTGCACGCAGCCGGGGGCAGGCCTGACTTTAAAGCGTCGCCTGAATCCCGGTAGCTGTTCCACTGTGGTCATTCGCACACTCTCAATCCCGCGCCAGCAACAGCGCCGTGGCCAGCGGCCCGCCACCCGAGGCACACACCGCGACCCGCGGATCCCCGGCGATCTGGCGCCTCTCACCCTTTCTCCGCAACTGCACGACCGCCTCGTGGGCAAAGCCGAAGCCGTGCAGGCGGCCGGCGCCGAGCTGGCCGCCGAAAGTATTGAGCGGCAGTTCGCCATCGAGCGCTATGCGGGATCCGCCCTCGATAAAGCGCCCGCCCTCCCCGACCTCACAGAAGCCCAGTGCTTCCAGCCATGCAACCGCCTGGAAGCTGAAGCCATCGTACAGCTGGGCGGTATCGACGTCGGCCGGGGTGTAATCGGTTCGCTTCCACAGATCGGGACCCGTGGCATAGCAGGCCATCCATTCGGCCTGGTCCCAGCTCAACCGCTCAACGGAGCCCGCCATGGCCGCGATCCGGACAGGAGTACAGGACACCTCATCCAGGGCGTCGCCGGCAGACACGATCAGCACCGTCGAGGCATCGGAGTAGCGATCGCAGTCGTACAGGCAGAGCGGCTCAGCAATCATGCGCGCCGACAGGTACTCGTCCATTGTCAACGGCTGCTGCACCAGCGCCCGTGGGTTGAGCGCAGCATTGGCACGCCCGGTGATCGCGATCTGGGCCAGTTGTTCCCGCGTCATGCCGTAGCGCTTGACGTGACGCATCGCGTACTGGGCGGTCCAGGTGGCGGCAGACAGGGCATTGAAAGGGGCGGTCCACTGGGAGTACCCGTCGACCCGGTCACGCCGGGGTACCGGGTATTCCTCGGGCCTTGCCAGCGCCGCGGCCTCGTAGACGGTGCGGAAGCAGATGACATGCCGGGCCTGGCCCGCACGGACCGCGGCGGCGGCCGCGACCACCGCTCCGAGCTGGGAGGATATTTCCCCGCCGCCGGCATACCAGGTGGCCTGGATACCCAGCGCATCTATCAACTCGTCGGCGCCCACGGGGGAAAAGCCCAGCAGGGCCGGTGTGCGCCCGGGGTAGGTGGAAACCCCGTCGATCTGCTCGATACCCAGGCCGGCCTCGGCCAGTGCCTCGCGCACTGCATCGAGAGTCAGCAGCAGCGGATGCCGGGTGAGCTTCATGCCAACCTGCGATTGGCCGATCCCGGTGATGTAGGCGTCCACGGCCGACATGTCAGTCTATTTTCTCAAACAGCGGCAGGTAAACGTCTTCCTGCTGCTCGAAAGTCACCCGGACGCGATCGCCGACATCCACGTCTTCCACCGGGCATCCCACGATATTGGTGGTGAGAAAAACACCGGGGGCACCATCGATGGCGACCCTGGCGATGACAAAGGGCACCTCCATCGCCGGATGCCACTTCTGGTGGTTGATAGTGTAGGTGTCGACGACACCGGTCCCCGCGACCGCCTCGGGAGCAACATTCTCTGACAGGCAATTGCGGCATACCGGTCGCGGTGGGTGGATATAGGTGCGGCAATCGCGGCAGCGCATCAGGCGCAGTTCCCCCTCTGCCCCGCCGGTCCAGAACGCACGGTTGACGTCATCCAAGCGCGGCAATGGTCGAGTCGCTACCACCACTCTATTTATCCCACAACAGGTGGAGTTGCTGGACGCCGATAACGTGGCCACCCTTGAACGTTGGCGGCCGCTCGGGATCGAGACGGAATCGCGGCATCCGCTTGAGCAACTCCTCGTAGAGGATATTCAGCTCGACCCGGGCGAGGTGTGAACCGAGGCAGCGATGGGGGCCCGCATTGAAGGCGATGTGGGCCTTGCCCTGCCGCCGCAGGTCGAACAGGCCCGGGTCGGGATACTCCTTCGGATCCAGATCCGCGCCCGGCAGGAAGTGGATCGCCCGCTCGTCTTTCTTCATCACCACACCCTGGAACACAATATCCTTGTTTACGCGACGCGGCGGTACAGTAAAGGTATAGCGTCGCAGCAGCTCCTCGGTGGCATCGCTGATCAGATCGGGGTTTGCTCTGAGCTCGTCCTGCAGATCGGGATTGCGTGCCAGGTGGCGGACTCCGTGGCCCATGCCCTGCATCACCGTGTCCAGGCCGGCGATAAACAACAGTACGCCGTAATTTTCCAGGTCCTCGAGCGTGGTGGGCCGGCCGTCGATCTCGACCTGCCACAACATACTGATGATGTCATCCTGCGGGCTCTCTCGGCGCTCGAGCACGGTGTCGCGCATGGCGGCCGCGACCTGCTGCAGCCTCTGTATCGCAGTGCCGGGATCATTGCCAGCAGCGCTCAGATGCGCTTCGACCAGCTGGCGATACTCGGGCAGCCTTTCCAGCGGCAGGCCCAGCATTTTCAGGAACACCTGCACCGGCAGGGGCTCCGCCACCGCTTGCATGAATTCGCACTGCCCCCGGTCGACCACTGCGTCAATCAACTCGCCCGCCAGGGCCCTGATATTGCCCGCCAGGGTATTGATCGTCTTCGGGGAAAAAACCCGTTGCAATGGCACCCGGTACAGGGCGTGCAGGGGCGGGTCCAGGTTTATGGGGTAGGCGCGGGGGATATGGGGTGTTCCCGGCGGCAGCTGCGCCAGAATGGCCTCGACCTGTGCATGTGGAATGACTTCGCTGGAGAAGGACTCGGTGTCGCGGGCCGCTTCGAAGTTGGCGGCGTGGCTCAGCAGCATCCACTGCCCGCCGTTGCGGGGTGTCCAGAAAATGGGCGGCGCGTTTCGCACCAGGTCGAGCACCCGCTCGTGCGGGTCGGCCAGGTAGGCCGGGTCGTGGAACATATCGAAGTCGTACACCACCGAATCGGGGACATGGGCGGGCTGGGGCACTGCTTCACTGATATTCACTGCTGCGGACATATAGGGTTCCAGAAAGCTGCAACAAAAGAGTTATCTGAGTACTGACTTGTCGCCTTCGATATTGTCGTCTTCGAGGATTTCGATGACACGCTCGGGGCAGGCGCGGGCACCGCGCCGGGCAAGGGCCTCCATACCGGGGGGAACATCGACCTCCTCCACCTCGATGTAGCCGTCATCGTCCAGCGGAAACAACGCCTCCGAAACCGCCCAACACCGCGCGTTGCCAACACAGGCCGCTTTATTTATGCGGATTTTCATCGTCAACTCCGTACCCTTGTCAGCGGATCGATATTGGCGCTGGCCTTTCGCTGGCCGCCTGCGGTATTATACATCAATGGTGTTCAATAACAATACGGTGCAAAGACGATATGGCCCTCTATACGACCGTTCATCTGCATAATGTTTCCGCCGGCCGCGAGGCTGATTACGCGGCCTGGTACGACCAGGTTCACGGCCCCGCACTCGCCCGCCTGCGGGGCTTTGCGGGGGCGGATCGCTACGAGGTGGCCGCCGAGCAGATCATGGCCGATATTCCACAGCCGTGGCGCTTCCTGACCGTCTATGACTTCGATCTGCCCTCCCCCGAGATCGATATACCGGCCCTCGGCCCCCTGATCGCCGAGGCGCGCGACGCCGGCCTGATTGCTGATGACGAGACCGAGCGGCTCTATACCTACCGGATGTTTTCCGACTGGAAAGGCAGCCCGAACTGGCAACAGGAGAAACCGCTTTCGGGCGTGAGCATCATCCTGGGCAACTACGTCGCCGGGCGGGCACAGGAGTATCACCAGTGGTACGATGAGGTGCACAGCGTAGAGGTCACCAATGTCCCCGGGCATGTGGCGATGAAGCGGGGCGAACTCTCCTCCCTGCAGATTGAACCGCGCCACTACTGCCCGGGCGACCAGCTGATCCTGTGCGCACAGCAGACCGACGATTTGCTGTTTACCATCAGGGACTTCAGTGCACGAGCCCGGGGGGTCAGCCCCAGCGGTATCGCCATGGAGCCCCGCTCGTCTTCCGGGTCCTTTGCGCGCACCGTCCACTATTTCAAGAAAGTGAGCGGAACGGAATTCTGGCCGGGCGGTGTTGCCTATGGCGGCGACCTGAGCGTCTACCCCGACAAGACTTGAGGAGAAGTCGACATGTCCAAAGTAATTGTGATTACCGGTGCCGGCGTGGGGCTGGGTCGCGCACTGGCGCGACGCTTTGTCGCCGACGGCGAGACTGTGGTGCTGCTCGGTCGCACCGTTGCCAAGGTGGAGGCAGTCGCGGCCGAACTCGGCGAGCGCGCGCTGGCCATCGGCTGCGATGTGGCCTCTCCGGACTCGGTTCGCGCCGCCTTCGAGACGATTGCCGCAAGATACCCGCGTATCGACGTGCTGATCAATAATGCGGCGATCTTTGAACCCTTCCGCATTGTGAATGCCACCGACGAACAGATAATTGGCGCGGTGACGATCAACCTCGCCGGACCGATGTTATGCGCGCGCTCGGCCATACCACTGATGCAGCGCGGCAGCCAGATCATCAATGTCAGCAGCGAATCGGTGGACATGATTTACCCCCATCTGTCGGTATACCAGAGTTGCAAGGCCGGCGTGGAGCGCTTTTCCAGGAGCCTGCAGTACGAGCTCGAAGCCGATGGTATCCGCGTGTCAAACGTTCGCGCCGGGGCCATGTACGAGGAGGGCAAGACCTGGGACGTGGACCCGCATGCGGCAAGGGAATTTCACCAGGCGGCGGCCGCCGCGGGGATTAATCCCGCCCAGCGCCCGATCTCCCAGTTCAGCTCGGTGACGGGCGTGTTTCGCGCCCTGATAGACCTGCCGGCGGATCTTCATGTCGCAACCATCGGCCTGCACGCGCGGGCGGCGCAATGAGCGTGGCAGCAAGCGAAACCATGGATGAGATGTTTGATTTTGTTATCGTGGGTAGCGGCGGCGGATCGATGTGCGCTGCGCTGGTGTTGCGGGACGCGGGCAAGAGCGTACTGATCCTCGAGAAGACCGACCAGGTCGGCGGCACCACCGCCATTTCCGGCGGCGTGATGTGGATTCCGGACAATCGCTTTATGCAGCCAGACGGTGTTCGGGACAGTCGCGAGCAGGCCATCGCCTATCTCGATGCCGTGGTCGGGGACCACGACGACACCCCGGGGGCGAGCCGTGCCCGGCGCCTGGCCTATGTCGAGGAGGCGCCGGCCATGCTCGACTTCCTCGCCAGTCGGGGTATCCGCCTGCGGCGCCTGCCCTCCTGGCCCGATTACTACGACGCGCCCGGCGAGTGCGTGCCGGGCCGGACCGTGGTTTCCGAACTGTTCGATATCAACCAGTTGGGAGAGTGGAAGCCCCGCCTGCGCGCCGGCTTTTTACCACTGGCGGCCAACCTGGATGAGGCCATGCAACTGCCCTATGTCAAACGCTCCCGGGCCGGCAAGAAGGTACTGGCAAAGGTGCTGTGGCGCACCCTGGCCAGCAGGCTCCGTGGCAAGCACCTGGCGACCGCGGGCCAGGCCCTGCAGGGACAGATGTTGCACGCCGCGCTCGCTGCCGGTGTGGAGATCCGCGTCAATGCGGGTGTACGGCGCCTGCTGCTCGAGGATGGTCGGGTCACCGGCGTGGCAATCGACAAGGAGGGTACCGACTGGACCATAGGTGCCCGCACTGGCGTGATGATCAACGCGGGCGGCTTTTCCCGCAACCAGGCGATGCTCGAACGGTACATTCCCGGCGCCTCCAGCGAGTGGACTCTCACCGCTCCCGGCGATACCGGCGAAATGATTGAAGAGGCAGTCCGCATTGGCGCCGCCGTCGCCCAGATGGAAGAGCGCGTCGGCAACCCGGTGGTGTTGACGCCGGGTGCAGATGGGTCGAAACCGGTGATCGTACAGGGCGACATGGCTAAACCGCATGCCATTCTGGTGGACCAGACCGGCGCGCGCTATATGCGCGAATCCAGCTCCTACATGGAAATCAGCAGGGCCATACTGGAGCGCAACCAACAGGTTCCCGCCATACCCAGCTGGCTGGTAGTGGACAGCCAGTACCTGGAAAAATACATGCTGGCGGGCACCATGCCCGGCGCCAAAAAGCCGAAAGCCTGGTCCGAGAGCGGTTTCCTCCGCCGCGGGGAGACACTGGAAGCGCTCGCGGCAGCCTGCGCCCTGGATCCCGCCGCGCTGCAGGCGTCGGTGCAGCGTTTTAACGGCTTTGTCCGCAACGGATGCGATGAGGATTTCCAGCGTGGCAAGCATGTATACAGTCGCTGGCTGGGGGACGCGCTGCAGCCGGACTCACCCACTCTGGGCACTGTCGAGAAGGGTCCTTTTTACGCACTCCCGGTATTTCCGGGGGACGTGAGCACCTATGGCGGTGTGGTGACAGATGAGCACGCACGGGTACTGCGCGAGGATGGGTCGGTCATTCCCGGCCTGTACGCCACGGGAACGTCCACGGCCTCGGTGATGGGCCGGGCCACCCCGGGGGCGGGGGGCAGCATCGGGCCGTCCTTCACCTGGGGCTATGTAGCGGCGAAACACGCGGTCGGGGGCGGCGAGCCCATACCCGGTCCCGACCTGACTGACAACAGGAATTAACCGAAACTCGCGTCCCACCGACGCGAACTGTAAGAGGAAACCACAATGAAAAAACTGGCAGACGCCTTGCTCTATATAGACGGCGCAATGCGCCCGGCCCAGGGCAATAAAACCTTCGATATCATCGGTCCGTGGACCGCGGATGTCGTCGGCCAGGCAGCGGACGCCGCCGCGGACGATGTGGATGCAGCCATTGCAGCGGCGAGACGCGCCTTTGACGACACCGACTGGTCACGGCAACACGCCCAGCGCCACGCGCTGCTGAAAAAATACGGTGCGTTGTTATGGGCCCGACGGGAGGAACTCGTTGACATCTCCCGTCTCGAGGCCGGTGCCTCCATCGGCGCCGCGGCCCGTGCGCAGATCGATGGCGCACTCAATGGCATGAACGACCTGCTGGAGTGTTTCCACCGGGTCAAGTGGGAGGAAGATCGCGGGCGGCGCAACGACAACGGCGTCGACAGTGACCGCGTGGTGCTGTACGAACCGATGGGCGTGGTGGCTGCCATCACTCCGTGGAACGTGCCACTGTACGTGAACATTGGCAAGGTGATAGCGGCGCTGCTGGCCGGCTGCACGGTCGTGCTGAAGCCCGCACCTGATACCCCCAAGATGGGCTCGATTATGGGAGAACTCGCCATCGAGGCGGGCTTCCCGCCGGGCGTGTTCAACGTGGTGACCTCCGCAGATCCCGCCATGGCAGGTGAGATGCTGGTCGCCGACCCCCGGGTCGACGTGGTCTCTTTCACCGGCTCCACCGGGGTCGGCAAGCGCATCATGGAACGCGGGGCCGCAACGCTCAAGCGGGTGTTCCTGGAACTGGGCGGGAAATCGGCCAGTATCATCCTCGACGATGCGCCCAACTTTGCCATGTCTGTCATGAGCACCATGGTGGTGTTTCACGCCGGCCAGGGCTGCGCCTATCCAACCCGGCTGCTGGTACCTCGCAGCCGTTACGAGGAAGCGACCAGGGCACTGGAGATGGCTTACGCCGGCTTTGCCAGCAAGTGGGGCGATTTCGACGATCCCACCCAGATCATGGGCCCGGTCATCTCCCGGCGCCAGCAGGAGCGGGTCATGGGTTATATCGAACTCGGGCAGCAGGAAGGCGCGCGCCTGCTGGCTGGCGGCAAGGCCCGCCCCGACAAGGGCAAGGGCTTCTTCATCGAACCCACCTGCTTCGTCGATGTCAGCAACGACATGCGGATTGCGCGAGAGGAAATATTCGGTCCCGTACTGGTGGTCATTCCCTTCGAGGATGACGAGGATGCCATCCGCATCGCCAATGACAGCGACTACGGTCTGGGGGGCTCGGTTATCTCTGGTGACGTGGCGCGCGCCATGCATGTCGCCCGCGGGATCCGCACCGGCTGCGTCAGCGTCAACGGGGGTATGAGTATCACCGGTGACCTGCCCTTCGGCGGCGTCAAGGGCAGCGGCATAGGCCGCGAGTGGGGCCACGAGGGTATCGAGGAATTTCTCCAGACCAAGGCCATTGCGGTCAGGGTATAGCGTCCCCCGACAACCAGGATCCGGGCCCAGGAGTCGGTGCCGCCATCGGATCGGCGAAATGCCGGTTCGTCGCCAGCCCGTCGCGGGGAGAGGTCCTATTGCACTTTAGGCTTGATCTCCTCGATTACCCATTGCGCATAGTCGAGATAGGCGTCGATGTCGCTCACTGGCGGAATCGGCACCGAACTCATGGTGACACCGAGCTCCGTCAGCGCGGCAAGGCCATCCACGATTTCCTGGGCGCTCCTGCCGGCCCGGGAACAGGGATCGGAGTTCACCGCATGGCCCTCCCCGACTCGCGAGGTCGCCAGGCCGTACATGACTTCAAAGGGACCACCCTTGTACGTCGCCTGGGACTTGATGTAGTCGATGCGGGCCGGGATGTCTTCCGGCCTGGTCAGGAAGGGCCACCAGCCGGACGCAAAACGGGCTGCACGCCTGAGCGCCGCGTCGCTGTCGCCTCCCATCCAGACGGGAAGATACGGTTTCTGAAAAGGCTTGGGTTCGAAAGCGATGTCCTTGAATGAGACATACTTGCCTTCGAAGCTCGGCGAATCACTGGTCCACAGCTCGATGATAGCGGCCAGGTACTCATCAGCCATCCTGCCACGCTCGTGAAAAGGAACGCCAAGTATTTCAAATTCCCTTGCCAGCCAGCCGACACCGAAGGTCGTGATGATGCGGCCACTGCTCATCCAGTCGATGGTGGCGAGGGCTTTCGCAGTTATGATGGGGTTTTGTAGTGGCAGGATGGCGATGGAGGAATTGATCAGGATTCTCTGCGTTGCTCCGGCGAAATAACCCTGGGCCGCGGCGGCATGGAAATAATGCGGCCCCGACAGCTCGAGGTGCTCATCGGGAATGATGAAATGCTCCGGCGTGCTGACCATGTCATAACCGAGTTCATCGGCGCGCCTGACGATACGTGTCTGGTCGGCGCCGGTGACACCGGCCTCCCAGGGCTGCATGCTCGCCTTGAGTCGCAGCAGATGCGGGATGGCAAATGCTAATTTCATACTGGCACCCCTTCGGAGATAATTGACTGATACTTTGATTTGGCGGAATTTATCCGTCCCAGGATTCGGCAGTCAGGCGCTTGCCGGCCAGCTCGCGAATCTCACAGGCCTTGACCTTTTCATTGCCGGTCAGGGGGAACTCGTCTTCCCTGAAAAAAAGCACCCGGCGAGGAATCTTGAAGCTCGCCAGGTACTGCTTCAGGTAGGCGATGATCCCGGCCTCGTCCAGCGCAACCCCGTCGACGGCAACGATACAGGAGACGACCATCTCACTCAGCGTCGCGTGGGGGACACCGACGGTTTGCGAGCGCTTGACACCGGGGTACCCGGCGATCGCGGCATCTACCTCCTCGGGGGAAACATTGGCACCACCGGTCTTGATAATATCGTTCAGGCGTCCCTCCCAGAACAGCCTGCCCTCGGCGTCCACGTAGCCGCCGTCGCCGGTGCAGAAGTAGCCCTCCTCATCGAAGGTCTGTTCCGGGCTTTTACCGATATAGCCCATCATCAGCGTGGGCCCCTTGATACAGATCTCGCCGCGCTCTCCGACAGGCACCAGTGCATGCGACTGCGGGTCGACGATTTTCAGCAGGTTTCCGGGCAGGGGCACGCCGCAACTGCCCGCGTACTGCTGCGCCGGTGTATCCGCATCAAAGGAGGTGTTGATCGTCATGGTTTCGGTGGTACCGAAGGACATGGGCAACTGCCAATCTATATTGACCGTCGGGTGCTGCATGAGGATTTCGCCGCGGGTGACGTAGCGCAGGCTGCTCAAATCCGCCGCCGCGTAACCGGGCACTGCCTGGAGGCGCGCCCACTGGTGCGGCCGTCCGCTCATAAAGCTGATACGCTCCGCCTCGATCAATTTCAGCGCGGACCCGGCATCGAACAGCGGCTGCAGCACCACGGCGCCCCCGGTCGAAAGTGCAACCCCCACGATCATCGAGATATTGCCGGACCAGAAGAAGCCGTTTCCGGTCCAGGCCCGGGCCGGTTCCCTCACCGCCATCACCCGGGGCCAGCGCCACCACTGAATGGCGAAAGCGCGCTGCGCGTGGAGAATGCCCTTGGGCAGGCTGGTGGTGCCAGAAGAGAAAAACAGGCCGCCGGCGTCGCAGGGCTGTACGGTTGCCGCCCTGGCTGCTACGACCTCCGCTCGCACCTTGCCGGCCCGGGCGATAAAGGCTTCCCAGGGCTGGTAGGCGGCGATATCGACTCCGCAGCCGGGGGCACCTGTCGCCACCCCCGTCAGGCCGTCGAGGCGCACGAACTGGCGAAGATAGGGAAATTTCGTCGAGGCCAATGGGCCGGGGGCGGCGCCGGCAACTGCCGGCTCCAGGCCCACCAGCATGGCGGCAAAATCCGTTTTCAGCACCCTGTCCTCGAACACCAGGATGGAAATTCCCGAGGCCGCGAGCAGGTGCTCCAGTTCCCCCGGCGTAGAGAAGGTACTGAGTGCCACCGCCACCCCACCGGCGAGGGCCGTACCGAACACCATGGAGAGGTACTCCGGCCGGTTGGTCATCAGGATGCCGACCCGGCTGTCCTTGCCCACGCCGGAGTCGATCAGCGCAGCTGCTACCGCTACCGAGTGATCCCACAGTTGCCGGTAGCTCCAGCGCAGCACGCCATCGGGGCCGTGCATGACCACGGCCTCGCGATCCGCGTAGCGCTCGCACACCTCGCGCAGGTAGCCGGGTATCGTAAGCGACCCAATGCCCTCCTCTTCCGCCAGGGGAATCCCGCGGATCAGGGAAATCGATAAATCGTCTACGAATGCGTTAGTCCGCATATCTCACCACCCTCCTTCTGCGACGGACTACGCCAGCGGCGGCAGGAATAGCCGATAAACTGCGGCACCTTCGACCCTGCAGACTGGAGGATCAGAACGGCAGTTCGACCTCGGCGGTCGCACTGAGAATCACCTCGCCGTCCTGGGTGGTCTGCTTCACCTTGACCACGACCACGGGCATGCCATAGGCCGACTGATCCACCTTTTCGATAACTTCACCGTCGATATAGGTCACGTCGCCCTCAAATGCCGGGCTGCGAAAACTCGACCTGGAATGCCAGATATAGCCGTTGTGTCCTGCCCAGTACGCGACATAGTCGTGGAACCATGCGCTCATGGAGGCGCCATAACCGTAGGCGCCACCCATACCGATTTTCTCAGCCTTGTCGGCATTGATATGGCCGCTCGAAGGGCCGTGATACAGGCCATCCTTCTGGCGGGGGTCGACCAGGCCCGCCTCGTGGTCATAGGTCATGTTCGCATCGAAGCCGGCGTCCTCCCTGGCCGGGTCGTACACACCCTCCGGCGCGTTCCAGCGCCAGGTACCCCAGATATTCTGGCGGTGGGCGCGGCATTCCAGCGCAAAGGTGACGATGGAGTGGGGCCCGATAACCCGCCGCGGCAGCTGGTCGCCGACCCTGACCTGCTCGTAGTGCGGCGAGTCGCCCTCGCGATTGGACAGAATCCACTGCATACGCTGGCGATTGACCTCGTCCAGTTCCGCGGAAGTCCATTTTTTCGGGGAGCGCTGTTGCTTGTCGTACATGCCCCGTTTGCGGGCCTCCTCGATGAGATAGCGGATCGCCGTCGAGCGCTCCTTCGCCACCAGGCCGCCATGCTGATTGCGATGCACCGTATCGCCTCGCGTAAACGCGGTGGGGCCGGCGAATTTGGTATCCGACACCGTATAGCCGTCGAAGCGACGCTGCTGGAACAGTTTATCCCCGGGGCGAACCGGTGTGCCGTAGAACCACCATTCCTCGCCCCCGAAAATCAGGTGGGAACCCGCAATCCTGCCGACACAGGCCGGGTGACAGCCGTGGCCATAGTCCATGGCGACGGTAAAGGACTGCGGTGCAACAATGCCCCCGAAGCGGGAGTCCCGGGCAAACTCCTCATTCCAGTGAATGGGGTTGGGGTAGTCCATGGCCTGCACCCAACGGCGGATATCCGTGGCATTACAGGGATCCCAGAGTTCGGCGAATATGACCGGTTTGCCGACCCATTTGTCGACATCGCTCATATCCAGCAGCACGTCACCAGCTTTGGCTTCGGCAGACATCCCCACTCCTCACTCGATCGCTGTTTGTCACTGAATACGGCGCGTCACTTATTGACAGCAACCACCATGCGCCCGCGCACCTTGCCCGCCATGAGATCGGCGGCAGCCCCGATCGCGTCGCCCAGGCCAATCTCGGTGGCGATCACATCGAGCGCCGCGGGATCCAGGTTGTCGGCCAGACGGCTCCAGGCAGCCAGCCGCGGGGGCCGCGGCGCCATCACGCTATCGATACCCAACAGCGCCACCCCGCGCAGGATGAAGGGCGCCACCGAGGCCGGGAAATCCATGCCCTGGGCCAGGCCGCAGGCGGCTACCGCGCCGCCGTAGCGGGTCTGGGCGCAGGCATTGGCGAGGGTATGGCTGCCGACCGAGTCGACAACACCGGCCCAGCGCTCTTTCTGCAGGGGCTTGCCGGCTGCAGCCAGTTCCGCGCGATCGATAATATCGGTCGCCCCGAGTTGCCTGAGATAGTCTCCCTCGGAGGCCTTGCCCGTGGCGGCGACGACCTTGAAACCCGCCCTTGCCAGCAGCGCGATAGCCACGCTGCCGACCCCACCGGTGGCACCGGTGACGAGTATCTCACCCTGCCCGGGCGCCACCCCCCGGGCCAGCAATGCCTCCACGCACAGGCTCGCGGTGTAACCGGCGGTGCCGATGGCCATCGCCTGGCGGCTGGTAAATGCGCTGGGCAGCGGCACCAGCCAGTCACCGTTGAGGCAGGCTTTCTGTGCCAGTCCGCCCCAGTGGGTTTCGCCGACACCCCAGCCGTTGAGGACCACGCGATCGCCCGCCTTCCAGCCCGCATGGCTGCTCCGGGTAACGACTCCGGCCAGGTCGATGCCCGGCACCATGGGGAACTTGCGTACCACGGGTGACCTGCCGGTAATGGCCAGGCCATCCTTGTAGTTCAGGGTCGAATACTCCACATCGATGCTGACATCGCCCTCAGGCAGTTGCGCCTCATCGATTTCTGCGACCGCGACCGACTGGCCAGAGTCATCCTTGTTAATCAGAATTCCGGTAAACATAGCGATCTCCTCTCGTTAATTGATCTTGATTCCATCGAGCAGGTTTGCCGCCAGCTCGACGTCATAATTTTCATAGGGCCCACCCAGGTGCTCATTCAGCATCGCGCGCTTCAGGTAAAGGTGGCAGCCGTGTTCCGAGGTCATGCCGATTCCGCCGTGCAATTGCAGTGCCTCCTCGGCCACCGCGGCGTAGGCCGCACAGCCCAACTGCTTCGCCGCCCTGCCCAGGCGTTCCGCCCCGGCCAGAGCAGCGGCATCACCCAGGCGCTCATCCTACCGGCCCAGGTTGTCGAGCAGCAGGGCCAGCGCTGCCTCGGTCTGCGCCTTCAGGTCGGCGCAGCGGTGTTTCAGCGCCTGGAACAGGGCCAGGGGCCTGCCGAACTGCTCCCGCGTTTGCAGGTAGTCCACTGTCAGCTCAAGCAGCGCAGCGGCGCCGCCGACGCCATCCGCAGCCAGGGCGAAGTCACGTTGCACCGCCAGCTTCCGGCACAACACCCGCGCAGCGGATCCGGAGGCCAGCGTCAGTTGCGGCTCGAGCAGCACAGCGTCGAACTCCAACTCGAACAGGCGCCGCGTCTCGTCCCAGGTAGGGCATGCAATTATTTTTACGCCCTCCCGCTCCAGCGGCACCAGGGCCACACAATTACCCGCCGTGGCACAGATCAGCACATGGCTGGCCCGGTCAGCGCTCGGTACCGCCACCGCGCGACCCGCGAGCCGCAGCTCCCCGCCTGCGCCGCTTGCGACGGTCAGCGCCGAGTCCGCCAGGGGTGCGGCAACGTAGTCTTCGCCCGCGGTAAGCCGCTCCAGCCAGACTTCGCGGTCCGCCAGTTCGCCCTGGCTGATGGCGTCGACGGCCAGCAGAGCGGGCAAAAACGGCACTGTCGCCAGGGCCCGGCCCAACTCCATATGCAGGGCACAGGCACCGGCCAGGCCCATGCCGAGACCTCCCCGCTCCCCGGCCAGCGCTACCATCAGCCAGCCCAGTCCGGCGAGCAACGGCCAGGTTGTCTGTTCGTCGGCGGCCCGGCCCACATCGGCCATTACCCGCCTGGCGGCATCGTGCAATTCAGCGATATCGGTATTCACAGGCTAGGCCAGCCGCCAGGAACGCGGCTCGCGCGGCATACCGAGCATGCGCTCGGAGATGATATTGCGCTGGATCTCGTCGCTGCCACCGGCGATGGACCAGTTGTAGGAATTCATGAAATCGACCATCCAGTTGCCCGTTTCCTGAGTTGCACCGCGCATGAATCCCCGCTGGTACTGGCCCTGCAAGCCGGCGATACGCTTGCCCAGGGAGACGAACTCCCGCAGGGTTCGGGAATAGTACAGTTTGACGATCGAGGCATCGCCCGGCGCCTCCTCGCCGGAGATCCGCTTCAACAGGTAGCGATCGGCGAGCGCACAGGCGGCGTCGACCCGGGTGCTGAGCCTGCCCAGGTCCCGGCGCAATGCCGGATCATCGAGGCGCCCGCTGTCACGCATGGCCGCGCCGATCAGTGGCAGGGAATAGCGCATCCGCTGGCTCAGTTCCACCAGGGTCAGCCCGCGCTCGGATGCCAGGGTGGCCTGCGCCACGGCCCAGCCCTGACCCTCCTCACCGACGCGATCCTCTACCGGTACTGCCACGTCGTCGAAGAAGATCTCGGCAAACTCGTCATCGCCGGTGATCTGCGAGATCGGGCGCACGGTCACACCCTGCGCGCGCATATCGAGCAGGAGATAGGTCTGCCCGGCCTGGGGCGGGCCCGATTTGTCCGTCCTGGTTAGGAGCAGGCACCGGTCGGCGTATTGCGCCATGGTCGACCAGGTCTTCTGGCCGTTGATGATGTAGTGGTCGCCACGCCGTTCAGCCCGGGTCTTCAGGGAGGCCAGGTCCGAGCCGGCGTTGGGCTCCGAGAAGCCCTGGCACCAGATCTCGCCGCGGGGGATTCCC
>CAYTDW010000010.1:0-15108 GCA_964436585.1 uncultured Halioglobus sp.
CTCCAGAATCGGAACTCCCAGGTGCCGACTCACTGCTCTGCCGTAATCAAGTTCATTGGCGTGCGGGTCGTCACAAAAATCAAGCGCATAACCCTTGATCCCCGGTGCGGGAAGTTTGTGCTGGCCGCGTAGATGCTCGGCCATCGCAAAAAGTGCCGATGAATCCAGGCCGCCACTGACTTCAAAAGCTAAAGGTTGGTGGGAGCGCGACATCCGCCTGACGACATCTGCGAGCAAGTGGCGGTAGTGTTCAATATATTCATTGTCGCTCTTGCATGGCAGGTCGGCCCACAAATCTGGTTGCCAGTATGTTTCAGCCCGGATGCCACCTGCATTTACAATCATCCGATGCGCTCCCGGTAGGCGCATTATTCCTTTCCAGAACGTCTCTTCATGGCTATACCATTCGGTCCCCAGGTACTCCGCCAGCATACCCTCGTTGAATACCTGCTTGGTACCGGGGACACCCACTATAGCGTGCAGTTCCGAGGCGAAGATCAGTCTCTTACTGTCCCAGGAGTAATTGAAGGGTTTGTTGCCGGCCCGGTCACGGGCGCAAAAAGCCGCTCTTTTCCGTTCGTCCCAAATAACGAGCGCAAAGTCACCATCGATATGGGAGAGGCAATCCTGCCCCCAGACCTCGTACGCCCTCAGTACCAGCTCTGCGTCTGATCGGGTTCTAAGCGTGGCGTCACGCCCACGCAGGTCACGCCGCAGTTCCTCCCAATTGTCCACCCTCCCATCCATGACCAGCACAAGGCTTTCATCTTCGTTAGCTAACGGCTGGGTTTCTTCGAGCGATTCCGGCGTGGTGCGCAGCATGCACTGGCCGAGTGCAACCGAGCCTTTGATCCAGTGGTTTATGCCGTCCGGGCCACGGTAGGGCATTGCTCCCGTCATTTTCTCGATCAGCCCGGGCTCAATCGGGGCGTCGTCAAAATGAATGATGCCGGCGATACCGCTCAAGGGTTTGACCCGGTCAGTGTAGGTTTGGGCTTCATGGATTCTGGTCCCTGAGGTCAATTTCCGGCATTAAGCTTGTGCAGTGGTGGATACGCTAAATAGTTCAGACAGAAATGTCCGGGACCCTTTGGTGACGTGGCGAGCCTACACAACTTTGGCTCATCTGCGCTATAGCCAAATTGACACCACCCCCCCAAACGCACTACCTTACCCCCATTGAAAGCCTCTATTCCAAAATAGCGCATTGCCCCTGGAGCACACCATGAAACACACCATCGCCCGCCTGGCCCTGATCAGCGCCCTCGCCGCGCTGCCCCTGTCTGCCAGCGCCATGATGACCGACGCCGAGGCCACCACGGCGGTGCAGGATATGCTGATCGCGCGCAGGTCGTCCCAGGAGGTGCTGGGGGTGCTGATGAAGGACGGTCGCTCCCTGGAGCAGGCCACGGTGCTGGCGGTGCAGGCGGTGACCGGGCACGCCAAGCTCAACCTCGCCCGGGTGGGCATCTGCATGGCCCGCGACAATGACGAGGCCGAGACCATCGCCCGAGGCTGCAAGGATGTATGCGCGCCGGTGACGGACAAGATCATCGAAAGCCTGGTGCAGACCTACGTCACTGGCGGCTGCGACGAGCTCGACGCCTATGACAACGCCGCCGCTCCCTTCCAGGGGGTGGTAAGCGGTGGGGGGGCGGTAAGCCCCTCGAATTGACGCGGGCGGGTTTGGTCGAAAAGGCAGCCGGTGGCTGCCTTTTCTGTTTCTGGGGTTTGGCTTCGGCGCAGCCCGGTGCTGCGCGCATTCAGTCGGTGCAATAAAAAATGATCCATTAATGGACCTTATTCCTGCAATATGGTCTATTAATGGCCCATTTATCTGTACGAGGGCCTGCCGGTGCAGCTACACTGGCGCCTCTGGGGGAGCCGGCGCTGCCGGCCCGGTGCGATTCAAACTACCCGGTTCAAACAGTGAGGGCCGATGGCAAAACCACTGGTACGCGCCTACTCCCGCTACAGCGGCGATGCGGTTTCCCTGCTGGGGAGCCTGGTACGCGCTGCCCGCAAGCAGCGCCGGCTGACCGCCCAGGAGGTGGCGGACCGGGCCGGCATTTCCAGGGGCCTGGTGCAGCGCATCGAGAAGGGCGATATGAAGTGCCAGATAGGGGCCGTATTCGAGGTAGCCGCCATTGTCGGCGTGCGCCTGTTCGACGCCGATGAGGCCGCATTGGCCAGGCATATTCGCCAGGCCCAGGACACGCTGACCTTGTTACCCAAGGCCGTGCGCAAAACCCCTGCGGTGTTGGACGATGATTTCTGAGCGCAAGCTCACCGAGGCCTTTGTCTGGATCTGGCTCCCTGGCGAGACCGCGCCGGTGGTTGCGGGCAAGCTCGCGGCGGTGAGCGGCAAACTGCTGTTCAACTACGGTAAAAGCTACCTGGAACGGGTTAATGACACCCCTCCGGCCATTGCCCTGTATGAACCGGAACTGCCGCTGCAGGCCGGGATACTGCCGCTGCCCGAGGGGCTGGCCATGCCGGGGTGTATCCGCGATGCCGCGCCCGATGCCTGGGGGCGGCGTGTCATCATCAACAGGATGCCGGGAGTGCGGGGCGCGAACGTCGATACCGCACAACTGGATGAATTGACCTACCTGCTGGAGTCCGGGTCTGACCGGATCGGCGCACTGGACTTCCAGGCGTCACCTGCCGAGTACCAGCCGCGGCTGGCGGCCAGTGTACCGCTGGAAGAGCTGTTGGCATCGGCGCAGCGGGTCGAGCAGGGCGTGCCGCTCACGCCCGATCTCGACCTGGCCCTGTTCCATGGCAGTGCCATTGGCGGCGCCCGGCCGAAGGCGCTGATCGAAACTGACGAGCGCAAGTATGTGGCCAAGTTGTCCTCCAGCGGCGACCTGTACAACATCGTGAAAGCGGAATTTATCGCGATGCGGCTGGCCGCCCTGTGTGGGCTCGATGTCGCGCCCGTGAGGCTGGTCACCGCCGCCGGCAGGGACGTGCTGCTCATCGAGCGCTTCGACCGCAGCCGCGCGCCCAATGGCTGGGCCCGCAGGGCGATGGTGTCCGCGCTTACGCTGTTGGGGCTGGACGACATGATGGCGCGTTACGCCGGCTACGAGGACCTGGCCGAAATCATCCGCCACCGCTTCGCCGACCCGCGGGGCACCCTGCGGGAACTGTTCTCGCGCCTGGTATTCAACGTGCTCTGCGGCAACACCGACGACCACGCGCGCAACCATGCCGCGTTCTGGGACGGCGCCACGCTGCGGCTGACGCCCGCCTACGATATCTGCCCCCAGGGGCGCACGGGCAACGAGGCCTCCCAGGCCATGCTCGTCGCCGGCAACAACAACCTCAGCCAGCTGAAAACCTGCCTGCTGGCCGCGCCCGCGTTCCTGCTGTCCCCCTCGGCTGCCCGCGCGATTTTTTCCGCCCAGCAGGCGGCTATCGAATCGCACTGGGACGCGGTGTGTGACGAGGCGGGGCTGGGCGAGGTGGACCGGAACCTGCTGTGGCGGCGGCAGTTCCTCAACCCGTTTTCGACGATAACGGAGCAGTGATGGCATCCGGCCCACAACCCGCACCCGGCCTTGCCGCGAAGCTCGAACCCCTGCTCTTCGCCCTCTACCTGGCCATCCTGGTGTGGGCGCCGCTGCCGTTCGCCTCCAACCGCACCTGGGCCGGGGCGCTGCTGGTGCTGCTGGTGAGCCTGGTGCTGTGCGCCTGGCTGCTGCTCTACCTGTTGGGGCAGGCGCGGCTCGATGCCCGGGTGTGGCGCCACGGCCGGCTGCCCCTGGCCCTGCTGCTGCTGGTGCAGGTATGGGTACTGGTGCAGCTGCTGGACCTGCCGCGATCGCTGGTGGCGTGGCTCTCGCCCCAGGCCTACGCCTGGCATGTGGAGGAGGGCTGGCTCAGCCTGTCGCTGGACCCGCAGGCCACCCGCTACTACCTGCTGCGGGGCTGCGCCTTCAGCGCCGGGTTTTTCCTCACCCTGGCCCTGGTCAACAGCCACGACCGGGTGAAAACCCTGCTGCAGGTGCTGGTGTTCAGCGGCACATTCCAGGCGGCCTACGGCGCTTTCATGGTGCTCAGCGGGCTGGAATTGGGCTTCTTCGTGGAAAAGTACGTGGGGCAGGGGGTGGCCACCGGCACCTTCGTCAACCGCAACCACTACGCGGGTTACCTCGTGATGTGCCTCAGCGCCGGCATCGGCCTGTTGCTGGCCCAACTGGCGGTGGAGCGCCCGCGCAACTGGAAGGAGCGCCTGCGAGGCTGGCTGGCGCTGATGCTGTCGCCCAAGATCCGCCTGCGCATCTACCTCGCGGTGATGGTGGTGGCGCTGGTGCTCACCCGGGCGCGCATGGGCAATATCGCCTTCTTCACCGGGCTGGGGGTGGCCGGGGTGGTGGCCCTGTTCGCCGGGCGGCGTTTCTCCTGGCCGGTGGTGATTTTCCTGGCCAGCCTGCTGCTGGTGGATATGCTCATCCTGGGCCAGTGGTTCGGCTTCGAGCAGCTGGCCGAACGCCTGGAGCAAACCCAGCCCCAGCAGGAAGCCAGGTTGTGGTCGAATGAGTACACCATTGATTATATTGAAGATTTCCCCCTCACCGGCTCCGGCGGCGGCTCCTTCTACGGGGTGTTTCCCAACTACCAGGCCCCCGACCTGGTGGGCTATCACGACCACGCCCACAATGACTACCTGGAGTTCGCGGCGGAGCTGGGCATTCCCGCCGCCCTGGTGCTGGCCGCCTTCGTCGGCCTGGCCCTGTGGAACGCCTGGCGGGTGCAGCGCCAGCGGCGGACGCCGCTGTACCGGGGGGCGGGCTTCGCGGTGACCATGACCGTGCTGTGGGCGGCCATCCACTCCAGCACCGACTTCAGCCTGCAGATGCCCGCCAACGCCCTCACCTTCGTCACCCTCCTGGCCCTGGCCTTCATCTGCCGCGCCCTGCCGGGAAAATAAAATAGACACCCCCGGCGTGGGGATTTTGCACATGGCTCCTTACAAACTCTTCATTTATAATGCCGCGCTTACGGGCACGCCAGAATGCTCACTGCAAACAACAACCCACCGACCATTCGGGGATACAAGCATGAACAGAACTGCCCTCAAGGCACTTCCCGCCGCCGTGTTATGCGCGCTGGCCGCCCAAACCACCCTGGCACTGGAGCCGAACCACCTGCAGGCGGGGCCGTTGTTTTTTACCCCCACCGTGGACCTCGAAACCTACTACACCGATAACCTCTGGCTCACCGAGGACCGGGAGGAAGACACCTGGGTGGGCGTGCTCACCCCGCGCCTGCAGACCTGGATCCAGGATGGCGTGAACACCTACTCGCTCATTTTCGAGCTGGAAGACAGCACCTACGAAAGCAGCAGTGACGACGACTTCACCGACTACACCAGCAAGTTCGACATGCACCACGAGTTCAATGCCAAAAACGTGGTGAACGCCATGGCCGAGTACTACGACGGCCATGAAAAGCGCGGTACCGGCCTGATCGAGGGCGACATCGTATTCGCCACCGACGAGCCCGTCGAATACACCAAGACCAGCTTTGGCGGCGACTACACCTACGGCAGCAAGGAAGGCCAGGGCCGGGTAATGCTTGCCGCCGATAGCGCCGATTACGAGTACGAGAACTTCCGCGAGTTCACCCGCTACCGCGATTACACCGCCAACACCTTCGCCGGCACCTTCTTCTGGAAGCTCGCCCCGCGCACCGACGCCCTGTTCGAGGCCACCGCCACCAATAACGACTACGACGAGGACGACCCCTTTGACCCGGCCGGCACCCTTACCAGCGACGAGTACAACTACCTGGTGGGCGTGGAGTGGGATGCCACCGCCAAGACCAGCGGCCACGTGAAGGTGGGTATGTACGACCGCCAGTACGACTCCAACGCCCGCGAGGACGATGAAGGCTTCACCTGGGAGGTGGGCGTCACCTGGCTGCCGCGCACCTACTCGGCGGTGGACCTGATCACCCGCCGCTTCACCCAGGAAACCAACGGCCTGGGCGATGCGGTCAATACCCAGGACTACTCCCTGGCCTGGAGCCACAACTGGAACCAGCGCGCCCAGACCACGCTGCGCGGGCAGTACTTCATCGAGGACTACCAGGGCGCTTCGCGCGAGGACGACAACTACGTCGGCGAGGCCCGCTTCGATTACGAGTACCGGCGCTGGATGGACCTGGGCGTGGGTTATCGCTATGAAGACCGCGATTCCGATATCGACGACTTCAACTTCAGCGCCAACATCGTCTTCTTCGAGGCCAAGCTCAGCCTGTAACGGGCCGGGGAAGGGCAGGGCGTGACCGCGGGAGCATCGACAGGTCTCGCCCTTGCGGCCCTGGGCCTGGCGGTGACGGTGGCCTGGCAGTCCGCCACCGTGTTCCGGCTGGACCTCGCCTTTACCGCCGCGGAAACCGAGCTGAGCTTCTGGGGGCGCGGCGAGTACCAACCCGACGACGCCAGCCGCCAGCGCACCTCGCAGGCGCTGGAGGCGCTGCTGGCCGCGGCCCCCCGGCACCCGGACTACCTGGCGCTGGCGGCCTACCACGACGCCTGGCGCGCCTACCGGGAAGATGACCCCACGCTGGCCCAACCCTACGCCCTGCGCGCCCTGCATAACCAGTATGGGGCCCAGCAGGCCCGCCCCGCCTACCGACAGGGCTGGGAAAAAATGGTAGGGTATGCCCGGCGCGCGGGTGTCGCGGCAGAGGGCGTGGCAGAGGGCGCGTTTGAGGCCGCAGAGAGCGCCGCCGCGCTGGGCGCGCTGGCGCGACAGCGGGTGGATGCCCTGCAGCCCGCGGCAGCTGAGGCAGCGCTTATTTCCAACCCGGATCGGTAACACACACGAGGCTCCACGCGACATGCCCAGGCTGTTCCCCTTGATACTCTCCATCGCGGCAAGCCTGTGGGCAGTGCTGGCGGTAGGCCCTGCCCGGGCCCAGGTGGAGGACAACTACACCCTGAACGCGGGGGACTCCGTGCGCATCTACGTCTACGGCGAGGAAGACCTGAGCTTCGACACCCTGCTCATCGGCCAGAACGGCCGCATCTCCTACCCGTTCCTGGGGGAGCTCGCCGTCACCGGTAAAACCGCCAGCCAGCTGCAGGCGGAAATCACCGCCGGCCTCACGCCGGATTACCTGGTGGACCCGCGCATCTCGGTGAGCGTGGTGAAGTACCGGCCGTTCTTCGTCAATGGCGAGGTGAAACAGCCTGGCGGGGTGGACTTCCAGCCCGGCCTTACCCTGCGCAAGGCCATCTCGCTGGCGGGGGGCTTTACCGAGCGGGCCAACAAGAAAGGTGCCCTGGTGATCTCCGACAGCGACCCCGACCGCAAGGAGCGCGAAGTGGACCTGGACTACAGCGTGCAGCCCGGCGACATCATTACCGTGCGGGATACCTTCTTTTAAATGAATTCTTCCAAATGAACGCGACCCAACCCGCAGGGCCGACCCCGTTCGGCCAATTCAGCCAGGCAGCCCAGATGCGCGCGCCCAACCCGCCCACGGGCGACGACTTCATCGACCTGGGCCGCCTGTTTCGCGCCGTCATGCGCCACAAGTGGGCCATTCTCGCCCTGGCCTTCGCCATCACCCTGGCCACCGGCCTGCTGGTGTTTTCCATGGAGCCGGTATACAAGGCCTCCGCCTCCCTGGTGCTGGAAAGCGAGGAGGCCAACGTGGTGAGCGTAGACCAGGTGTACGGCCTGGGCCTGGGCGGCGACAGCTACGAGTACAGCCAGACCCAGTTCGAGATTCTCAAGAGCCGCAGCCTGGCCGAGCGGGTGGTGCGCAAGCTCAAGCTGTATGAGCACCCGGCCTTCCTGCCCAGGGCGGAAGCCAAGGAAAAGCCCTGGTACCACGTCGACCTGAAAGCCCTCTTGCCCGCCGCCAACAAGCAACCCCCGGTGCAGCTCACCGCGGAGGAGAAACAGGAGCAACTGATCCAGGCCATTACCGGCGCCGTGGCCCAGGGCCTCACCGTGACCCCGGTGGAATACAGCATGATCGTCTACCTCGGCTTCGAGAGCACCAATGCGCAGCTGGCGGCACAGATTGTCAACGCCATCGCCCAGGAGTTCATCGACAGCAACCTGGAGAACCGGGTGTCGGGCACGGTGCAGGCCACCGGCTGGCTTAGCGAGCGGCTGGAGGAATTGAAGGAGAACCTGCGGGTGTCGGAGCTGGCCCTGCAGGACTTTCGCGAGCGTGAGGGCCTGGTGAGCCTGGAGGGGGTGACGGGCCTGGGCGGCAACGAGCTGAAGTCGCTGTCGCAGCGGATGGAGGATGCCCGCAAGGCCCGCATCGAGGCGCAGAACATCCGGGACGATGTGCAGAACATGCCCAGCGCCAGCACCGCGCAGCTGATGACCATACCCGCGGTGATGCAGCACCCGGTGATTCGCGACCTCACCGGGGAGAAGAGCGACGCCGAGCGCAAGGTGGCGGAGCTGAGCAAACGCTACGGCCCCAGACACCCGAAGATGATCGCCGCCCGCTCCGACCTCAGCGCCGCCGACAGCGCCCTGGCCGACGAGGTGCGCAAGGTGGTGAGCGGCATCAGCCGCGAGTACGAGATTGCCCGGCGCAACGAGCAGCAGTTGCAGGCCACCTGGGAGGCCAGCAAAACTGAGGTGCAGGACTTCAACCGCAAGGAATTCCAGCTGCAGGAACTGCAGCGCGAGGTGAACACCAACCGCGAGCTGTACGATATCTTCTTTACCCGCATCAAGGGCGTGAGCGAAACCGGCGGCTTCGAAAAGCCCCACGCCCGTATCGTCGACAAGGCCATGGTGCCCGCCGCCCCGTTCAAGCCCAACAAGCGCCAGAGCATCATCCTGGCCTTTATCCTGGGCCTGATGCTGGGCTGCGGCATCGCCGTATTGCTGGACATCCTCGACAACACCGTGAAGAGCCCCGACGACGTGCAGGACAAGCTGCGCGCGCCCCTGCTGGGCACGATTCCGAAGATGAAGGTGGATAAAAGCGGGCAGTTCGAGCAGTACTGGCAGCAGCCCCAGAGCCAGTTCGCCGAGGCCCTGCGCACCGTGCGCACCGGGGTGGTGCTGAGCGCGCTGGACAAGCCCGCCAAAATCATCGTGGTGACGTCCACCGTGCCCGGCGAGGGCAAGAGCACCGTGGCCCTCAACCTCGGCGCGGCCCTGGCGCAGATGGAAAACACCCTGGTGATCGGCGCCGACCTGCGCCGCCCCAGCCTGGCCAGGATGTGCGGCCTCACCCCCAACCACGCGGGGCTGACCCATTTTGTTTCCGGCGCCGCCAAGCTGGAGGACTGTATCGAGCACCTGCCGGCGCTGAACCTGTACGTGATGCCCGCCGGCATCATTCCGCCCAACCCGCTGGAGATGATCAGCAGCAAGAAGTTCGTGCAGGCGCTGAAATACCTGCGCGAGCGCTTCGACCGCATCGTGATCGACTCGGCCCCGGTGCAGGCGGTGAGCGACGCCCTGATCCTGGCCAGCAACGCCGACTCGGTGATCTACGTGGTGAAGGCGGATGCCACCAGCGCCACCCTGGCCCAGCGCGGCATTGCCAGCATGGTGGCCTCGAACGAACCCCTCACCGGCGTGGTGCTGAACATGTTCGACCCGAAGAAGGCCCACGGCTATTACGGCGGCAAGTACTACCAGTACGGCGAGTACTACCAGTCCAATGAACCAGGCACGGTGTAGGGCTGAATCCGCCCGTTCCCTGCCCCCATGATCGACCTGCACTGCCACCTGCTGCCCGGCATCGATGACGGCCCCGCCACCGGCGCGGAATCGCTGCGCCTGTGCCGCCTGGCGGTGGCCGACGGCATCACCCACGCCATCACCACCCCCCATATCCACCCCGGCCGCTGGGCCAACACCGCGCAATCCATCGCCAGGGCCTGCGCCCGCCTGCGGCGCGAACTGCACAAGCGCGAGATTCCGCTGCAGGTGGGCTTCGCCGCCGAGGTGCGCCTGACCGACGCGATCATGCGCCAGGTGGAAGCGGGCGAGATCCCCTTCTACGGCGCGGTGGACGGCTTCCAGGTGATGCTGCTGGAGTTCCCCCACGGCCAGATCATTCCCGGCAGCGACAAGCTGGTGCGCTGGCTGCTGCAGCGCAACATCCGCCCGCTGATCGCCCACCCCGAACGCAACCGGCGGGTGATGAAAGACCCGGCGCTGCTGCAGCCCTTTCTCGAGGCGGGTTGTTGGCTGCAACTCACCGCCGGCTCGGTGCTGGGCGACTTCGGCGAGCGCGCACTGGCGGTGGCCCGGCAGCTGCTGGATGACGACGTGGTGACCGTGCTGGCCAGCGACGGCCACAACACCGGCGCCCGCCCCCCGGCGCTGGCGGAGGCTTTCGACTACATCAGCGACCAGTACGGCCCGGCCCGCGCCCGGCGCCTGATGCTGGACACCCCCCGGCGCATCGCCGGTTCCCAGTTCCCGTAGTAATGGGGTCAGATCGAATTAATTTTGACCAATTATTGGGGTCAATTAATCGGAGACCCCATTTTTGTTCCATTTTTGTTGCTTTTTTGATCTCCCTTTTCCTATATAATGGTTCCCATTAGAACGGCAAAATCATTAATTCGTTCCGATGGGAGTGTTTATATGAACCCCTCGATTCCCATTCCGCTGCCGGTAGCGCGGGCTATTCGCAAGCTGGGTGGTGATATCTCCCTGGCGCGTCGGCGACGCCATATCACCCAGGCTTCGCTGGCGGAGCGGATGGGCGCATCGCTGTCTACTGTCCGGCGCATGGAAAGAGGCGACGTCAGGGTACCCATCCATTTCTTTGCTCGCGCCCTGCATGTCTTCGGCGAAATACAGGCACTGGAGCACCTGCTTGATACCGCGAATGATGATATCGGGTTGACGCTGATGGATGAGCAACTGCCCCGGCGCGTGCGCAGCAGGCGCAGCACTCCGGGCGCCCTGTGAGTGCGGAGGGGACATGACGTCGCCCCTGGCATCTATACGCCGGCAGGTACAACTTCGGGTCGGCGCGGCAGGGGCACTGGTCGGCCAGTTGGTGTATGTACGCCAGGGGCGCCGGGAGAACAGCTCGGTGGCCTATGACGATTCCTGGCTTGCCAACCCGGACCGATTCAACATTTCCGCCGATTTACATTTGGTCTCAGGCTATCAGTCCCACAAGGCGGCCACCGCGCACGATTCCGTGTTCCATGGCGCGATTGCTGATACGGCACCGGACGCCTGGGGGCGACGGGTCATTGCCCGCGACCACGCCATGCGCCGGAGGGAGAACCCGCGTCTTGCGCCGCTCACTGAGATGGACTACTTGCTGGCGGTGGATGATTTCAGCCGCGTAGGGGCACTGCGCCTGGGAGATGGGGACGGAAGATACCTCCGTACAGCAGAGGAAGGGCGCGGCAGTACACCACCCGTGCTGGAGCTGAAGCGTATTTTCCAGGCCAGCCAGGCGCTGGAGCGCGGCCAGGAAACCGTGGCGGACTTGCGTTATCTGCAGGGCAAAGCAACATCGCTGGGTGGTATGCGGCCCAAATGTACCGTGGTGGACGAGGATGGCTGGCTCGCTATCGGCAAGTTCCCAAGTGTGGGGGACATGCGCAGTGTGACGCGGGGAGAGGTGCTGGCTCTGAAGCTTGCGCGGCGAGCAGGCATCGAGGCAGCCGACGCGCATATTGTGCAGTTAGATGACAAACCCGTGGCCGTGATCCGCCGTTTCGACCGCAGCGGGACCGATGGCCGGATACCCTACCAGTCGGCGGGAACGTTGCTGCAGGCCTCCCGCGAAGAGGATCGCAGCTACACCGAAATCGCTGATGCGATCCGCAGTTACGGCCATGCCCCGACCCGGGATTTGCAGCAACTCTGGCGCCGGCTGGTTTTCAACCTGCTCATCACCAACGTGGACGACCACCTCCAGAACCATGGCTTCCTGCATGTGGAAAGAGGCCTCTGGCAGCTGGCGCCAGCGTTCGATATCAACCCGTTTCCGGACAAGGAGCGAGAGTCCAAAACCTGGCTGTCGGAGCAGGACGGGCCGATAACCGACGTGACAATGCTATTGGGTCGAGCCGACTATTTTGCGCTGGGTCAGGAGCAGGCGCGGTCGGCGTTGGCCGAAGTTCATGCCGCGGTGATGGACTGGCGCCAACTCGCCCTCGGCCCGGAGGTTGGACTGAGTCCGGCGGAGCTGGGCGACTTTGCGCCTGCGTTTGAGCATGGGCAGACTGAAGCGGCCGCCTTATTACTGAAGCGATAATTAATGGGGTTTGAATGTACGGGAGTCTGCCGTACAATATGCCAAAACTGTACACGGTAACTTCCCTTGGGGGCCCCATGCCAGGCGCAGCACGCAAACAGCGGATCGATATGAGAGTGGATAGCCACACCAAGCAACTGGCGGAGCGGGCGTCCGCGGCTGCCGGCTATGCATCCGTCACCGATTACATCACGCACCTGATTCGGGAAAATGCCCCGCAGATTCTCGAACGACAGGCCACCATCGAGCTGACGAATCGCCAGTTTGATGAGTTCGTGGCGGCCTGCATGGATGAAACCGCCACTCCCGGCCCGCGCATCCTGGAAGCCGCCCGGCGGCTGGACCAGGAGGGCTTCTGATTGGCGGTTCAGCGCGAATTCGCCATCCTCAACCCTTCCCACTTCGATGTAAAAGCCTTTGATTGCGGCAAGCCGGAGATGAACCGGTATCTGGCCTGCTTTGCAGCGAAGAACATAAGCCTGAAATTGAGCATGACCTGGGTCCTGCCGGGTGAGGGGGCGGCCCCCGGTCAGAAGGCGTCAGTCGCCGCCTACTACACTCTGGCTTCGTGCACAGTCACGCGCGAAGAAATCACGACGGATCAGCGATTACCCGGCTACCCTGTGCCCGTGGTCCTGCTCGCCAGGCTGGCGGTGGATCGGCGCCTTCAGGGGCAGGGGCTTGGCGAGAAAGCACAGGTGTGCGCCCTCCGCCACAGTGTCGCACTGACACAGCGCGGTCTGCCTGCAATGGGGCTGATTCTGGATGTGCTGGATGAAGACGCCCTGGCGTTCTACCAGAGGTTTCAACTGTTCCAGCCTTTCACCGATAATCCCCGGCGGCTGTTCGTACCCATGGGTGTGATCCAGCAGGTTTGATTAAAGGGCTCTGATCCCCCCCCTCTTTTCTCCCCTACCACGCCGAATTTGGTGTAACGCTTCCCTTGCAATCCCCAAAAAGTAATGCAAATATCCTAAGTGCATTACAAATGGGCATTAAGCAATGATTGAGTCGACTGTGACCTCGAAGGGCCAGACCACCCTTCCCAGGCCGGTGCGGGAACGACTGGGGCTGCAACCCGGTGACCGCATCCGCTATATCTTTTCGGATGGCGAGGTGCGGTTGCTGAAGGCGCGTTCCGTGATGGAGCTGGAAGATTTGCTGGCCCGCCCCGGGCAGGGCGTTGTCAGCCTGGAAGAGATGGAGCGCGGCATCGAGCGGGGTGCGCTGGAAGGCAGCCGGTGATTGCGCTTGACACCAAAGTGCTGGTGCGGTTTCTCACCGGTGATGACCGCGATCAGGCGGCCCGCGTTCGGGCGCTGTTTACTACCCTGTCGGCCGACGAGCCCGCGTTCATCTGCCGGGAGGTGGTGCTTGAACTGGTGTGGGTGCTCGGCTACAGCTACGGCTACAGCCGGGTCGACATCGCCCGCGCCCTCGAGGGCTTGCTCGCGTCGGTTGAGCTGGAACTTGAGGATGCGGGCGTGATCAGCTCCGCCCTGCATGCATACGTGAATGACAACGCCGATTTTGCCAACCTGATGATTCTCGGCGCGGCACGTAAACGTGGCGCCGCGCCCATGGTGACCCTTGATGTCAAAGCCGCCCGCCTGGAGGGCGTCGAGTTGGTTAAAACGTAAAAGGGGACGCATTTATTTGGAGAAAAAATGTTGCTCATATCAGTCATAATGGATATATTGATCAATATAAGCAACATATTAGACTCTGATAATGCCAGCAGCTATCGAAAAACTGAGCACTGAACAACTGCAGGTTCGCGTTCGGGCGCTTGGCCTGCAGGTTCGCCAGCGCAGGAAGGCGCTGGGCGTCACCGTGATTACCGCAGCGCAAGCTGCGGGTATGTCCCGGGATACCTGGCACCGCATGGAGAAGGGCGAGGTGACCGTGACGATCGGGGCCTGGTTCAATGCGCTGGCGGTGCTTGGGCTTGAGTTCGGTGTGGGCATTGCCGGTGAGCCAGCGCCGGCGCGTGCCGCCGATGCCATCCCCGTCGCCGTGCGGCCGGCGGATTACCCCCAACTGGCTGCCCTGGCATGGCAGGTGCGGGGGCGCACTGAGTTATCCGCGCGTGCGGCATTCGATATCTATGAGCGCAATGCGCGCCATATCGATCGGGACAACCTGACACCTGAGGAGGCCGGGCTCATGGATGGCCTGAAACGGGTGTTCGGTGCCAGCGGCAATGTTTAATCACGAGCACCATCAAAAGATTCACCAGGTACTGCAGGCGCTGGACGCCGCTTTTCTGCAGCGGCATCACTGCTACTTCGGCGGGGGTACGGCAATTGTGTTGCGGCGGGGAGAGTACCGGGAGTCGGTGGATATCGATTTCCTGGTTTCTGATATTGCCGCCTATCGGGAACTGCGCAAACAGTTACAAGATCCGCAAATGCTTGAGCAGCTGTTCGGCATCGGTCGCGGACCGCTGATCAGGGTGCCCGAGGTACGGGCGGATCAATACGGCATTCGCACCCGGCTGCCGTTGGCGAACGATGGGATGAAGTTCGAGATCGTGTTTGAGGCCCGCATCCTGTTTGATGCACCCGTGCCAGGAGACCAAATTGGTGGCGTTAGCACCCTGACGGAAATTGACCTGGGCGCAAGCAAGCTCCTTGCCAATGTTGATCGTTGGGCGGACGCCGGCGTATTCAGTCGAGACATTATCGACCTGGCGATGCTGGATTTGAAAGGGCGCGAGTGGCATATGGCGCTTGCCAAGGCGGAGTCCGCCTACGGTGATGCTGTGGTGCGAGATGTTCACAGGGCGGTGACAACCCTGAAAAATCATCCGGACCGGTTGTTTACCTGCCTGGCGGCTCTTGCGGTGGATGTACCGGCAGCACTCAT
>CAYTDW010000011.1:0-14832 GCA_964436585.1 uncultured Halioglobus sp.
CGTATGCCCGGTGGTGTGGGAGGACGGCGGGAGCAATCCCGCCTCCTACCCGATGTCCGGGGCGAGCTGGCCTGCGTCCATTTGGCATAGATGGCGCCCCCGTGCTAGGCTGCCCCCGGATTATAAAAGCGCGTAAACCGCCGGAATCATGCACATAATCGGTCGCCCTGCTGTATGAGCGAAATTACGATCAGCGCCAAAAAGTTTGGTCGCCTCCTGGATTACTTTGAGCGGATCGGCCTCGATGTGGCCGCGATCTGCGCCGCGGTCAACCTGGCGCCCGGAATCATCACCCGACTGGACCCTGGGCAGCCGCTTCCCGCCCAGCAGTATTCGCGTCTGTACAGGGAAGGCGTGCGGCACATGCAGCGGCTCAGGACGCCTCTGCCATGGGCTGCGGGCCTGGGCAGCGAAGCCTTTGAGCTGATGTGCCACTGTGTCATCAGCGGACGGACCCTGGGCGATGCACTGCAGTTGGCAGAGCGCTATGACCGGCTGCTGTTGCCGTTGTTGGGTCACAGTATCCGCCTGCTGGATGAGCCGGGTACGCCCCGGGTCAAGTTGAGCTATCGTGTCAAGCTGGGGGTGGAGGATTCGCCCCTGGCTCCGTCCCAGTGGGACCGGACCCCGTACACAACGACAGTGGCGCATGCGTCCGGCCTGTTGGTATGGCATGCGTTCTGCGGCTGGCTCACCGGGCGCGCGCTGGAAGCGCACCAGCTGCGCATTGGCGCCCCCTTCTTAAGCCAGGAGTATCACGAGGGACTGGCGAATGTGTTCCGCTGCCCCATTTTTTTTGACGCCCAGGAGAACACTTTCAGTTTCCCGAGGGAAGACCTCAAGCGGCGCGTGGTTCATACCCCCGAGTCTCTCGCCGAGTTCCTGAAGAACAGCGTTTACCACCTGATTGCCTCGGAGAAAAAGCCTGCCAGTACCAGCGCCGCCATCAAGTCACTGGTCGGCGGCGAAGTACCGCGCCGCTTGCCCTCGTTTGCCGCCGTCGCGTCGATGCTGTACATGTCCGAGTCCAGTCTGCGGCGGCGCCTGCAACAGGAAGAGACCAGCTACCAGGCGATCAAGGACGAGGTGCGCTGCGAACTGGCCATCGATAAAATAATCAACGAAAACGCCAAGGTCGCCGATCTCGCCGAGCTGCTGGGTTTCACCGAGGCCAGTTCCTTCGTTCGCTCGTTCAAGAGTTGGACCGGGCATACGCCGCGCAGCTACCGGGAAAAAATGTTGTCCCTGGGCGACTCCAGTTGTTGAACCAGCCGGCGCGCATCGAGTAGCGCGCCTTCGATGTAGCCCACATCGCGGCAGTCCCCGATCCGGTGCAGGCTGGCGCGGCCCCCGCTCAGTTGCTGTGCCAGGCTGTCGTCCGGCTGGGCTCCCATGGCAATAATCACCTGCTTGCAGTGTACTTCCAGGGGCTTGCCGGCGATTTCAAAACAGACCCTGTCCTGTTTGATCGCCGTGATCCCTGCCGCCTTGTGGATTGTCGCCCCGTGCGACTTCAGCATGTGCAGCACGCGGGCGCGCCGCACGATGGCCAACTCGGCCCCGAGGGCCGCGCCGGGCTCCAGCACCGTCACCCTGCGGCGACGTTCGATGAGGTATTCGGCCAGCTCCAGGCCCACCAGGCCGCCGCCGATAATGACGACTTCATCCGCGATGGGCATCCACAATCGGCTGAGGAAACGCAGTAGAGCGATGCTGCGCAGCAGCTGGCTCAGGCGCCCGGCGAACAGCAGCAGGCGTTCCAGCGGCGCGAGTTTGGCGATGGCCTGCGGGTTATTCCCGAACAAAACGCCGCGCAGCTCGTCGCCATCGAGTACATGCCTCTGCTCCTTGCCGGGAATGGCGGGAGCGGCGCGCATGGCGCCGGTGGCGACGATGATGTGGTCCGCATCCTCCGCGGCAACGGTTTGCGCAGTGGCTGTTGTGTGCAGGCGCAGCTCGATCGGCAGGCGTTTGATCTCGCCGGCCAGGTAGTGCAGCAGGCGCCCATTGGGCTCATAGGCCAGGGCGGCGATGCGGGCGGTACCCCCCAGGTCTTTCTCCTTCTCCCACAGGCTCACCCGATGGCCTCTCTCGGCCAGCAATCGCGCCGCCTCCATGCCGCCGGGTCCGCCCCCGATAACCAGTATCTTCCTGCCCGGGTCGCTGCTGCGGGCGATGATATCGCCCTCGTATTCCCGCCCTGTGCTGTGGTTTACGGCGCAGCACATGGGCTGGTTGATAAAAATCTGGCTGACGCAGACGTAGCAGTAGATGCAGGGGCGAATGCTGTCGGGCTTGCCCGCCGCCAGTTTGTTGGGCAGCTCCGGATCCGCCAGCAGCTTGCGGCCCATGGCCAGGAAATCAAAGTCGCCGGCGGCGAGATGGCGCTCGCCGAGCTCCGGTTCGATACGGCCCACACCGATAACCGGGATGCCCACCACCCGCTTAACCGCCTTGGCGAATTCCACGAATCCACCGGGTTCATGTACCAGCGGCGCCTCGGTAAAGGCGATCGCGTGGGCGGTATTGCCATAGGCACTGACGTCGATGGCATCCGCCCCGGCCTGTTCGCAAAGTTGCGCGGTGACCAGGCAATCGGCCAGTTCGATGCCGCCTTCGGTGCGGTATTCCCTGGCGTCGAGGCGCACCAGGATCGCGAAATCCGCCGCGGTCGCTGCTCGCATCGCCTGAATCACCTCGACCAGGAAGCGCGCCCGGTTCTCGCGGGAGCCGCCGTAGCGGTCGCTGCGCTTGTTGGTGTAGGGGGACAGGAAACTCGCCAGCAGGTAGCCGTGGCCGGCGTGGATTTCCACGCCGTCGAAGCCGGCCCGCCGGGCCCTGGCCGCAGCCGAGGCGAATTCCGCGACGATGCCGGCGATGTGCTCCGCGGTCATCTCGTAGTACTGCGGGCCCCTGCCGTCCGGCCCCGCAGCCTTGATGAAGTGGCCAATCTCTTCCCGGGTCAGCACCTTGAACATATTGCTGCCGCCGGGCTTGATAGGGGAGGGTACCGGGATCGGGCGCCCGGCCGCGGTATCCTCCTGGGCCATCTTGCCGCCGTGGTTGAGCTGGGCCACGATTCTGGCGCCGTGGCGGTGCACGCGCGCGGCCAGCTCGGCCAGGCCTGGAATGAACTCATCTCGGGAGAAAGCCACGGTGTTGGGCATGGTGGATCCATTGGGCCAGCAGGCCGCGGCGGTTTCCAGTACCAGCAGGCCGGCACCGCCCCTGGCCCTGGCCTCGTAGTAGGCGATGAGCCGCTCGGTGCAGTGCCCGTCCTGCGCCGCGAAGTTGGAGCCCATGGCGGCCAGAATGATACGGTTGCGGAGTTTCATGCCACCGATATGGCCCGGGGATAGCAGATGGCGGTACTGCAGCGACATTGGACCGTTACCTACAAAAAAGGAGGGCAATGGCGGATATTGAGGCTGTGCGAGATTTCTCAAAATGACGTTAGAGTTCTTATTGATAGACAATTGCGTTCCGGCGAGAGGGCTTGTGGTGAAACTGGCGCCCGCTACGGCCGTGTCGGCACCTGCATCGCGAACGGCCGCCGGTCACCCCATGGGGTGTTCCAGGTCGCCCCGCAGCCTGCCGCTGACCTATTCTGCTAACAAATTCGGATCGACAGGCCATAGGCTTGTGATCTCCGCGCAGTAACATGGACAGCCTGGAATACGCTTGAGGGAGCTGACAATGTCAGGGGACGTCGCGGTACACATTCGAAAAGAAGTCTTGACCAATGGTATTAGTAACGCCGTCTTCAACGGCCTGGCTGCCTGGGCCTTGCTCAAGGACACCGAATGGATGCCCATGTGGGGCGAGCCGGGTATAGCGGTAGATATTACGGCCACCTCCGCCATCCTCCTGTTTATCGTCGCCCTGATCCTGATTCCCCTCAATCGCAGCAAGAGGCGCAAGGGCAAGGCGCCGGAATTCGATTGGGACAACAGCAAGGTGCTGCACCGCTTTTTCCAGCGCTTTCCCAGGGGGCTGGTCGCCCGCGCATTCTGTTTTGCCGCACTCGGTATCGTGGTGGTGGCGCCGATCAGTTTTGTGCCCTATATCGTGCTGGGCGTCGAGGGTATGACGGGGCCCGCTTACGCCGTCGCCAAGGGTGTTTGGGCGGGCATTATGGCGGGCATAATGTGTATACCCATGATCCAAATGGGCCTTGCAGACGAAGTCAAAGTGCCGGCATGGTAGGCCCGCCCAATACGGTAGCCGGCAGCCCGAGGTCATTTGCGCTATCTCCCATGTGGTTTTTATCAGGCGAGACAGCCGGCCTGCTTTTTCGTGATATGCCCCTGCTGCAGCAGCCATCTGATGCTATCGCTGAGACTTTCATCCAACGGGCGGAAACTGAAATCCAGCTGTTCCCCGGTCTCGCTGCTGTCCATTGGCACCCATTGGGTGGCGTATACCATGGCTTCGTAACCCATGGGCACATCGAATTGCTTTACCCTTTTCAGCAGGTCTACCGCCGTGCCCAGCCCGCGCATAAAGCTGCCCATGGCAGGTACCTTGATCAGCTTGCGACCTGTGAGGCGTTCCAGGTTGCGGGCCAGCTCCGGCCAGCTCAGGTAATGCCCACCCAGGATAAACCGGCCTGGCGGGAAGTCGCCTTCAAGCAGCCGCAGGTGAACGTCCGCGACATCCCTGACATCGACAAACTGGTTGCCGCCGGGCATCAGCGGGATAAACGCGGAGAGGTAGGTTTGCAGGCCAATATGGGGCTCTGTCAATCCAGGGTCAGCGGGACCAATCACCGCAGCCGGGTAGGTAACATGAATCGGTACACCCTTGCGTTGCAGGCCACGAACAAATTTCTCGCAATCAACCTTGGAACGACCGTAAGCATTCAGGGCTGTACCCGGTGGTGAATTGCCATCCAGCACCTTGGCTTTGGGATTGAACAGTGCCGTTACGCTGGAGACATGGATAATGGATTCGACACCCTCATCTATGGCCGCATTAATAACGGTCCTGGCCCCGTCGACATTGGTATTGTATACCTGGTCGGCATCCTTGGCATCGGTGGACACCAGGGCCGCGCTGTGGACCACCGCATCGCAACCCTGAACTGCCCTGGTGACACTCCCAGCATCGGTAATATCACCGACCACCAGGTCGGGGACATCCTTCCCATACAGGTTTTTCGCCTTCCGGGCGCTTCGCACCAGCAGACAGACTTCGTGACCGGCGTCCAGTAGCGCCTGCGCTGTGTGAAAGCCAACAAAACCAGTACCGCCGGTTACCATTACGCGCATTTTTACTCACTCCATCATTATCCTGTCGGGCACCCACCGGTTAATGACGGGCTTCTGCTCTACTGCCTTCGTTGCGATTCTTTCCTGGTTGCGGCTTTCCTCTGGGCGACGGCACTTTTATTCACCGCTGCTTTCCCTTTTCTACGTGCTTTGTTTTTCACCAGTACATTTTTCTTTACCGGGGTTGCTACCTGGTGCCGCTGCGCTACACTCTCTTTTAACGCCTTGAAAGAATTATCAAGGCATTGTCGATAGAATTCGGGGTCTGGCATGGCTTCACGATCAGCTATAGCAGATATCGACAATGTCCCGGCCATACTGAACACTGCGTGGAACAAGCCTCCACCCGCTGTCAGCAACCCCATGGGGTAGTATTGAACGAGCTGAGCGCCTGCACAGTACAGCGCGAATGGAGGGCCCATGACATTGGTGATAACACCGCAGCAGTTACCCATGGGCAATCTTTCGGTCATGCGCCCATTGACGTACCACCTGGCCACCCTTTTTGACAGCCATGGGTTGAATATGCCGGCCACTTTGATGGGGTCAGCCAGAGGAGTATCCACAAATTTCTTGGCACCGGTCATACTGCGACTGATGGCCAGCAGGCGATCGACCGGCTCTTCGATATCGGTATGAATGAGGCTCATGATTGCCGCAATTTGATTATTGTCATCAGTCTGTGCACCTTTACCGCGGATATTAACCGGCATCGATGCGGCCAGGGACTCATCGGGTAATTCGCCGTGATGTTGCAGGTATTCGCGTAGTGCGCCAGCGACAACCGCAACGGCAATATCGTTAATGGTGGTGTCGGTTGCGCGTCGCATCGCTTTGAAATCATCCAGGCTAAACAAGCTGGCATCAAACACCCGGTGTGGGCCTACAGGCGCGTCAAATCTGGATTTGGGTGCTGATGGATAAGCGGGTAATTTCTCACTCCTGATGTCCAGCGCAGTTCTGATGAGGCCGCCGGCGAGCTTCAGCGTACCCTTTACAAGACCGATACTGGATGAAACATTATTGATGGCAGCATTGCGCAACAGCCTGGCGGGGGTAATAGCTACCGGCGCATAAGCTTGGTCCTCACCTGTCGTATCTTCAACAGGAATGGAGCGTGGGCTGGGCTCCAGGTCGTGCAGTGCCTGCATGAAAGATTGGCTGCCGGCGCCATCAATTAGCGAGTGGTGCATCTTGGTGTAAATCGCGAACGCGCCTTTCGGTAAACCTGGAATGTTGTCCAGCCCTTCTATAATGTAGCATTCCCACAGCGGGCGACTCATGTCGAGGGGACGAGCGTGCAAGCGAGCAGCCTGAATACACAGCTGGCGCCAGTCTCCCGGCTTTGGCAGGGCGATATGGCGCAGGTGAAACTCGGTATCGAAATTTTCGTCGATAACCCAGTAGGGTTTATCCAGTCCGAAAGGAACCTCAATCAGGCGCGTGCGCATGATGGGCATCTTTTTTAGACGTTGCTCGAAATTGGCGATCACCTCTTTGAAGCGAACAAAACCGTCCGGTGCTGTCGAGGGGTCGTAGATGCCGAAGCCGCCAATGTGTTGCGGCGTGTTGGCCTGCTCAAGGTTGATAAATGCAGAGTCCAGTGTACCCAGCTGCTTCATAAAATGTTTTCCTTTCACCCCAAGTGAGCCGCTCGATTGGCCCACTGCGAGCTGCTCTAGTAATGCACACCCTTCAACAAGGCCGCGATGGCGACCTGCTCGCTGGAGGGCTCCGTATGTTCAACTTGCTTGACACCCCGGGCCGCACTGGAATCGTCGAACATGCGAAACGGGATATTCATGGCGGTCGCTGCCAGCTTTGGCGCTACCAGATGCCAGATCTGGAACATCCTGCCCATACCGGTGACGATACGACTGGGCTTATTAATGACGGCATCCACCACCATTTCCGCAGCCTGCTCCGGAGAGAGCGTCGGCGCGACATCATAGGCCTTGGTGGGCCCGATCATAGGCGTGCGCACCAGCGGCATATTTATGTTGGTAAAAGAGATGTTGCGATCACAGAATTCCGCTTCCGCACAGCGGCTCCAGCCCTCCAGTGCCGACTTGGAGGCGATGTAGGCAGAGAAGCGGGCGGGCGGCCCGACCACGCCCATGGAGGAGATATTGATGATATGGCCGCTGCGTCGCTGGCTCATTCCTGGTAGAACGCCCAAAGTCATGCGCAGGCAGCCAAAATAGTTCAGCTGCATGGTGCGCTCGAAATCGTGAAAGCGATCGTAGGAGTGTTCCACCGCCCGGCGAATGGAGCGTCCCGCGTTGTTGATCAGGATATCGACCCGCCCGTGGTCGGCCATCACCTGCGCCAGGAAGGCGTCGCAGGCCTCCATGTTAGCAATGTCGCAGCTGTAGATATGGGCCTCGCCCCCGACTTTCTCCACCTGGCGCTTGGCGTCCTCCAGGGTCGCCAGGGTACGTCCGCTCAGGATCACCTTTGCCCCGGCTTCTCCCAGGCGAATGGCCGTGGCCAGGCCGATGCCCGTGCCGCCGCCCGTAATAATTACCACCTTGCCCTCCACGTTGCCCCTCAGGGTGCGGTCGATGAACAGCTCGGGGTCCAGGTTGCGCTCCCAGTAATCCCACAGGCGCGTGGCATAACTCGCCAGTTTGGGCACGGTGATGCCGCTTCCCTGGAGGGCAATCTCCGCCTCCCGGTTGTCGTACCGGGTATTCCAGGTAAAGAAAACGGTGGCATCCACCGGCATGCCGATGCTTTCCATGGCGGTGGCCAGCAGTCGCTTGATGGGCGGCAGCTTGGATAGGGTTGCAATCAGGCTGGAGGGAAGAAAGGAAAATATTTTTGTATCGAGCCGCAGGGCGAAGCGCGGGGCCTTGGCGGCCTCAGCGAAAATGTTCATCATCTCCCCGGCGGAGTAATGATCCGGGTTGGTCAGGTGGAAAGCCCGGTAGTCGCAGCCATCCCGGTGGGCGATGTGGTCCATGGCGGCGACCACATAGTCCACCGGTACGATATTGAAGCAGCCCATGTCGACAGTGATGAGGGGAAACCAGGGCGGCAGCGCCTTGCGCAGCTTCGCCAGGGTGGGGAAGCTGTAGTAGGGGCCGTCGGTCTTGTCGATTTCGCCGGTTTCGGAGTGGCCGACCACGGAAGCGGGGCGGTACACCCTCCAGGGGATAGTGCACTCCTGGCGCACCACTTCCTCGGAGTCGTGCTTGGTGCGAAAATAAGGGTGGCTCAGTTCGCCGGCCTCCTTGAACATGCCCTCGCGAAACGTACCCTCGTATTTGCCCCCCACCGCGATGGAACTGGTGTGTTGGAAGCACCTGGCCCGCAGGTCCTCGGCACACTTCACCGCGTTGCGGGTGCCCTCGACGTTGGCTATCTGCTGGCTCTCCGCAGACGCTTCCAGATCGTAAATGGCGGCCACGTGGAAGAAATGGCCGATTTTGCCGCGCAATTTAGCCCGCTCGTCATCAGCTATGCCCAGCAGTGGTTCTCCCAGGTTGCCGTACTCCGGCACGTTGCGCTTGGCGCCCGCAGGGTAGCGTTGTTTGAGGGCCTCCAGTTTGTGTTCGGAGCCCTCCCTGAGCAGCACGTAGACGTTGCCCTTGCGCTGCAACAGTTTTTCGACGAGAAACTTGCCGATAAAGCCGGTGGCGCCGGTAACGAAGTAATTCATGACCTTTCTCCTTTGCATTATTTTCAGGGAGATCCCCGCATCGAGGGTCTTCAGGTTTTCAATAGCAGTTTGGTGAGTCCATCACAGAGCGCCAATGGCACGAAGTTTCAAAATGGATTGGGCGATATCTCGAATCGGCAAAGCGCCCAGTGCTTGGCGTCAAGGGCGCAAAAATAGCGGTCCTTGAGTTGCTTCATTTTCTCGATTTCAACTAGTTCGTTCACGAGCAGCCTCCCGCATTTCCCAGGCTGCTACTGTACGACTCGAGCGACAGACTCTGAAGATCCTCAGAGATCAATTTTGTTAACAATTCAGTTCGAAAGATGGATAGGTGCATGTTCCCAACACGTGACCCCTCTTCATGCTTCACCTGGAGCTGCTGCCAAGCAGCGCCGTGAAGCTGTCGTGCCAGGCCAACGCTTACCAGCGGCAGGATGACCTGAGGCGTTGTGGACTAACAGAGTGAATTAGAAAGGAAAAGCCCCGGCGGTCTCCCGCCGGGGCTTTTTAACAGAGCGGGCTCGCCGCTACCGATCGGCCATCTTGCGCAGGTTAGCCGGCGTAAAGTGGCTCTCATTCATGTAGGGGATGGAATGGTCGGACTCCATTCGGTCGATAGTAATGAAGTTGGTCACGTATGCGCCTGAGGGCAGATCCATGAACACCTGGGTGTGCTTCTCGTAACACTCAATATCGTACTGGTAGTCCGACAGGAAATAGCCCACGCGCCACAGGTTGCCGCGGCTGTCGAAGTTTTCCGACATCACCGGGCTCCAGCTGTCCTCTTCGAGGAACCAGCGGCGCTTGCTGTAGGCGTGGCGCTTGCCTGCAGCCAGATTACCCTCCACCACCCACACCCGGCGCTTCTCGAAGCGGACATAGTCCGGGTTGAGGTAGTTGAGGGTCAGGCGGTCATCCAGTGTGCCGTTGTCCTTGTTGTTGAACTGGTAATTGTGAAAGGGAACGTAGATCTCTTTCCTGCCCAGCAGGGTGTAGTCAAAGCGGTCGAAAGCACCGTTGAATCCCTTGTGGTCATCGATGGTCTGCAGGCCGCCGGGGCCGTCGGGATTATCATAGCCGATGGCGGGCGCCTTGCGCACGCGGCGTGTGCCCGGGTCATAGGTCCAGGCGTTGCGCTTGTTGGCCTTGAAGTCCATGGGATCCTGCACCGCGGTCATTTGGCCCTTGCTGCTCTGGGGCAACAGCCGGGTCGACAGGGTCCATACGATCCGGTCGCCCACCACTTCCTCGTTGGTACCCACCGGGTTTTTCGGGTTATTGAAGGGGTTCGACTGGTAAAAGTCGACCGCGTCCTGGGTCCGCTCGCCGTTGGCGAAAACGCCGTAGCCGTCATAGGCGATATGGTAGGATTGGAAGCAACCGTTGGTGCGCATATTCCACAGCACCTCTGGCGCCCCAGAAGGGATGGGAAATGCGATGCCGCCGTTGAAATTTTTGAGTGTCTCGACTCCGTTGGAGACCTCGGTGTGTGTGGCGTTCCACTTGGTGCGCTCCTTGATAAGGTCGTTGACATCGAAGTCACGGTGGGTGGGATACACCACAATGCGGTACTCGGGGTAGCGCGCAAACAGCGCCTGCTGGCCTTCGCTCAGGTTGTCCTTGTGGTCCTGGAAATTCTGCGCGGTAATCACCAGCGCCGGCTTGTCGGCGGTATAGGGATCCGGGCGGGTATGGCCGGGACCTTTGTATTCGAGGCCGGGGGGCAGGCCCTTCCACTTCGGGGTCCACTCGGGGATGGAGCCGTCCGCATTGCCCGCCTTTTCGGCGCCAAAAGGGTGTAGATCCACGCCCAGTTTTGCCACCTCTTCCTCAGGCACTTTGGCGTTGGCGAGTCCGGCGCTCAGTGTCATCGAAGCCAGTGCGGCCGCGATGGCTCGTATTGAATTGTTCATATCAGTCATTCTCCTGATCATATTGCCTGTTGAGTATAAAAAGGTTACTGCTTTTTTCCAGCCGTCCCTGCCAGACCCTGGCAGGGGTTAATCGGTTTGCGATTAGAATCGGTATTTCACTGAGAGGGAGACATTGTCCCGGTCCTTGATGAGGTAATCGCCTTCTTCCTTTTCATCAAAGTACATGGCGTATGTGGCCTTGATCTCCCAGCTGCCCAAGTAGACTCCGGTTGCCGTGAGCGAGGCCCTTTTCTGGTCCTCTTCCAAGCCGTTGCCCAGGGCGATGGCGTTGCCGTAGCCCTCAACGTCATGGCGGAAGGCGAGTGACAGGGTGCCGTCCAGGCCCTGTATTACGTTGAAGTAGCGGGGTGTGAGAGCAAATTGGTAACCCCAGGCGTCATCGGTGACTGTCCAGGGTTCGACAAGATCGCTCTCGCCCACGTCGTTGCCCTGGTAGAGCACCTCGGCGTTAAAGGCGATGGAGGGCGACAACCACTTGAAAGCGGTGTAGAGATCGCTCATCCCCACCGTCACCTGCCAGTACTCGTCCCCTATCACCTGACTGCGGATCAACCCACCGGGCAAGAACACCTGGGTCCGGTCGACAAAGGGCATATCATCTGAGTAGAGCACATCGGCGTACACTTCCGCCTCACTGATATTCCCCGAGATGTTCAGGTTCCATGCGGGAATGTCTTCCGCATAGACCTCCTCGATAAAAGATCCACGCGCTGGGGTAAAATCGATAAAAGTGAAGGCGCCGGGAATATTGGCGTGGGCCCGGGCGTAAGCCAGTTCAGTATTCCACCCCGATTCGAACATATAACGCAGGGCCGTGCCCCACTGATCGCTGGCATCCCCGGGGGTGTTACTGCCGTTGGATTTTCCCGATCCCAGGGGGCCCAGTAGTATCCTCTGGGCACCGGGGCCGAAATAGTCGACGCTGCTCAGGTAACTACCTACCCCGGGCTGGAGAGTTTCCTTCCAGCCGAGTTTGATATAGGCCTCTGCGCTGATATTGTCGTTGAAGGTCCACTTCAGGTCGATGGCCTCGGTGGGCAGGAAAATTTCCTTGGTTTCCACACCCGGTGCTAGGGCCGCCGCGGCGTCATTGGGATTCTGCAGGCCATTAATGCCTGGATAAAACAATGAACCGCCCCAGCTGATAATCTGGCGCCCTGCCTTGAGCGAGCCGTCCTGATCGCCCGCCATCAAATCATATTTGATGAATGCATCCAGCAAGCGTGCGCGTTTGCCATGCTTGTCGAGGGTGCCGCTGGGGAAATCGCCCCGTTGCACGTTACCACCGGCCGGGATGCCGTTGTTGTAGGTCAGGTAGTTTTCCTTGCTCATATCCGAGTTCATATTCTCGTAGACATAGTCGTACATGGCATCGCCGCGGATAAAGAAGGAGAAATCATCGCGTGAACCGCCCAGTTCAAGAATGATATTGGCCTTCGAGGATGTCATGCTGCCGTCGTCAAAGTTGTTGTTACCGTCGTTGTTATTATTGGTGGTACTCCCATCGGCGAGGACGCAATCTCCCTCCAGACAGCCATCGCGGTTTTCAACCCGCCACTGGGCCGAGTAGCCCAGGGTGGTATCGACATTGAAAGCCCACTCGCCGAGCTGGTATTCCAGCGCCTGTGACGGTGTGGATACGGCCGCGGCGCCGATCAGGGCGGAGCCCTGCAGCAGTGTTGCCAATCGGTTTTTTTTAGTGTCCAGCTTCATTTTCAGTACCATTTTTGAGAGTGAATAGTTAAGTAGCTACGCGGTTACAGCTTGCTTGTCATCTGCCTTGATTTTCTCCGGCTTGATCAGGAAATACGCCAGGGCGGGCAACAACCACAGCGCTCCCAGCATGTTCCACAGGAACATAAAGGTCAGCAGCATGCCCATGTCCGCCTGGAACTTGATGGGTGAGGCGATCCAGGTGATCACGCCCACGCCCAGGGCTAGGCCAGTAAAAGCCACGGCACGCCCGGTTGTGGCGAGGGCCATGTAGTAGGCCTCCTGCAGGGGCAAGCCCTCCTTGAGGTAGTGAACCAGGCGGGCGTAGATATAAATGCCGTAGTCGACGCCGACGCCGACACCCAGCGCCACTACCGGCAGGGTGGCTACCTTGATGCCGATACCCAGGTAGACCATTAGTGCATTGCACAGGGCGGAGGTCAGTCCCAGCGGTATGATGATACAGAGCACTGCCACGCCGCTGCGGAAGCTGAGGAACACCAGGGCCGCCACCACTGCGTAAACCAGGATGAGAATTTGCTGCTGCGCTACCGCAATCTCCTCGTTGGTAGCCGCCTCGATACCGGCATTTCCGGCCGCCAGTGCAAACTTCACCTGGTCGGTGCCGAATTCATCGGCGAAGGCCTGTACCGCGTCGACTGCCGTGGCGAGGGTTTCCGCCTTGTGGTCATCCAGGTAGATGGCGACGACGGCCAGGCTGCAGTCCAGGTTCTTCAGCGCGCGGGGTACATTGGTCGATGCGCTCTCCAGTGCCTGCTGGTTGCGGGACAGGGTTTTCCAGCGGGGATTGCCCTCGTTTACCCCCATGGCACTCTGGCGAATGATGTCGCCCATGGAGACCACCGATTGCACGCCGGGAACGTTCTCCATGTACCAGTCGAATTTGTCTATAAGCGTCACATTTTCGTAGAGCACACATCCCTGCACCGGCGTCTCAATCATGACCTGCATGATGTCCGTGCTGACCGCATAGTTGTCGGTGATAAAGGCGTTGTCCAGGTTGTAGCGCGAATCCGGCCGCAGTTCCGGGGCGCCAGCGTCCAGGTCCCCGATGGCCATTTGTTGCCCGCCAATAATGCCGATGCCATAGCCGATCAGGCCGAGGATAACGGAGACCACCGCAACTTTGCGGGTGGCACACAGCGACACCAGGGACCACAGGCGGTGGCGCTGGTCCGGGGTGATTTTCATGTGCGCCACGCCTTTGGCGCTGATACCGATATAGGAGAGGATCACCGGCAGCAACACCAAGTTGGTGAAGACGATTGCGGCTATCCCTATGCTGGCGGCGATGCCGAGCTCCTGTATCACCTCGATGTCAATCACCAGCAGGGTGATAAAGCCGATCGCGTCGCTGATCAGTGCCGCCATCCCCGCGACATATAAGCCTCTGAAGGCCAACCTGGCCGCGAGCAGGCGGTTTTCGGTTTCAGCCAGCCGCAGGGCGACCGCGTTTATCACCTGTACCCCGTGGCTTACGCCCACCGCCAGAACCAGGAAGGGTACCAGGATGGAGTAGGCGTTGAGGCCGAAGCCCAGCAGCTGCAGCAGGCCTAGTTGCCAGACAACGGCGATTATCGAGGTCGCCAGCGGCGCAATGGTGGCGCGCAGGCAGCGCGTGTACAAAAGCAGCAGGATAAAAGTGATAGTCAACGTAAAAATGGCAAAGAGCACAATTGCGCCAATACCCTCGAGCAGGTCACCCACGATCTTGGGGAAACCGATGATATGCACGGTGATATTGTCGTTTTCGTAGCTTTGGCGAACCAGTTTTTCCAGAGCCCTGGAGAATTCGAGATAATCCAGCTTTTTCCCGGTGCTGGGGTCCACGTCGTACACGGGGACCTCTATAATGGTGGATTTGAAGTCGTTGGCCACCATGGAGCCAACTATACCGGAACGCGCCAGGTTGATGCGCAACTGCCCCAGACTGCTCTCGGATCCGTCGTACTCTGGGGGGATCACCGATCCGGCTTCAAATCCCTCTTCAGTCACCATATACCAGCGGACATTGGGGCTCCAAAGGCTCAACACAGCGTTCTTATTGACTCCCGGAACGTAGAAAATCTCGTCGGCGATCTGTCCCAGGGTGGTCAGGTATTCCGCGTTAAAAATATCCCCCTCTTTAACGGCCACGGATACCTTGAGACCAGTTCCGCTGGCCTGCAGATCCTGCAGGTGAGTGTTCATTTTTTGGATAAAGGGGTGTCCCTGGGGTATCAGCTTGGCG
>CAYTDW010000012.1:0-14350 GCA_964436585.1 uncultured Halioglobus sp.
GTAACACAGGGATTTGCCCCCGCCGGTGGGCATCAGTACCATGGCATCGCCCCCGTCGATCACCGTCTGGATGATCTCATCCTGCGGCGGGCGGAAAGCGGGGTAGCCGAAAATGGTCTGCAGGATCGTCTGTTGCGGCGTCATCGCGGCGCAGTATACCGCAAGCGCAGACCTTTCCCCGGCATCATTTGCCGGCCCCGACTCTTTCCGCGACGGGTCGCCACGCAAGAATTACCTGTATTTTGCGGCTTATTCCTGTAGAATGGCGCGCTTTCCCACTTCGGATAAGGCTCTGTTATGACCCGCAAACCCACCCGAGCGGCGGCCAAGAAAAAGCAACCTGCAGCGGTCGAGACCTCGGCCTCGATCGAAGAGCAAACCAGGCTCTTCCTGAAGTCAGGCAACAAGATCGATATCATCCAGTCCGGGGTCAGCGGCCAGCCTTCCATGGCGGTCAACAAGCAGATCAAGGTCGGCAACAAGCAGAAATCCGGCTGAAGTCAGGCCCGCAAGCAGCCCGTCACCTGATCCCCAGCACCTGCCTGGAGAAAGCCAGGGCGGCTGCCGCGTCGACCCTTACGCTGTAGTCCTCCAGAAACAACTTGCCTACCACCTCCCCCTGCGGGTTGATCACGATCATGCCGGGGTGGGGAATTCCGTACTCGGGGTCTCCCCTGCGGTATTGCTCGTTGAGTATGCCCAGGGTCTTGAAGCTCAGCCCGTCAGTATCTGATAGCAGCGCAATAGTGATGCCATGCCTGTCGCTAAAGGCCTGCTGCAGCTGCGGGGGATCATAGGTCATTGCCACCAGGCCAATGCCGGCTGCTTCGAACTCTGCCCTGCGTTGCTGCAACTGGATCATCTGGCGCATGCAATAAGGGCACCAGTCGAGGGAGCGGCTGGCGATAAAAACCGTACCGTTCCTGCCCGCGAATTCCTCGATCAGGGTGATTTCCCGCCCCCGGTAGCTGGCCCGCAGGCCGGGAAAGCGGGAACCCGTTACCGGCCCCGGGTCGAAGGCATCCGTGTCCCGGGCAACGAACATATCCTGCGTCAGCACGCGATAGGCGAACTCCTTCAGCGGCTGACGTAACAGGTAGCCGAGGGCTGTGGCCACCAGCAGCAGGAGGAAAACTGCCAGCAGTTTTTTTCTCACAGGGCGGTCATGGCCTCGGCGAACACCGGCTGGAGCCTACGCGTAAAATTGGCTATACCACTTGCGGAACTTGGCAAAGGGCCCGTCGTTGTCGCACAGCAGGGGTTTCTCGAAGTACTTCTTGTGGCTCCAGATGATCTGGTCTTCCGACATCTGTTTACAGATATCCTTGACGATGGCGTCGGCGACCCCCCCCACCGGTTCCCTGCCATCGACCTTCTTCTGGATGAAGGCATAGAAGGCCCGGGAGTGCTCCTTGTCCACCGGCGTCAGGTTGGCCATCAGCACGGTTTCGCAGATGCCGCTGAAGCGCACGGTGGACTGGCCGGGGCCGACGCTGTTGTTGGATATGATGCCGACGATCTCCCCCCGGGGTGTCGCCATCCTGCTCACCAGCCTGCCGCGGCGGTGAACCCCGTCGAACTCCATCACTTCAGGCGTGGGGACGTTCTGGGTGCCGTGCACGTAGAGGAAATGGGCTGGGTCCACGGCGTTTTCGCCGATCTCCTGCATATGCGTGTTGATATCCCATGTGTGCAGCTTGGGGGTGCCCCATTCAGCGTTGGCCGGGTCGGCTTCAGCGATGTGCTCAGGCTCGAAGTAGGGCGCCAGTCCCCGGGGGTGGTACCACACGTAAATCACCTGGTTCAGTTCCCGCACCGGCCAGGGGCGTATTAACTGCTCGCCTCGCGCCACCCGGGGCGGCATATTGTTGGCGTAGGGGATGTTGGTGCACTGGCCCTCGCCGTTATAGGCCCAGCCGTGGAAAGGGCAGACGATGGAATCGCCCACTACGGAGGCGCCGCCGCCGGCCTGGTCGCGAATGCCGTAACCCAGGTGGGCTCCCATGTGGGGGCAGTAAGCGTCCAGCACCCTGGCGTCACCGCTCTCGGTCCTGAACAGCACCAGATCGGTATCGAAATAGCGCAGGGGCATGGAAGCCGCCACCGCCAGGTCATGGGAGTAGGCCACCTGGAACCAGCCGAAGGGGATGGACATTGGTATGCGTTCGTTCATGGCATGGGCTCACTTCTGTACAGGGTGGCCACATTGTGGGCCAGCGACAGCGCCAAAGTAATGACTTGCAATAACTGATTGATTCGTTACCTGAGCAAATAGCTGAACCCCCGCCGGGAAAAGACCTGCCGGCGCCGGCCTGGGCTCAGGGGACGACGAGGTCCAGGTACTTGAGCTGCGCGGTGCCCACGTCGGCATTCTCGCCCGTGCCACCGGGAGCGTCGTCCGCCCCAAGGGTGAAAAGCCGGTATTCCTGGGCGACCCCTCCGCCCAGCCCGTCGCGCGCATACCGGTAGGGCCTTCCCCAGGGATCTTTGGGGGGAGAGGCGAGGTAACCGCCGGGTTTGAATTTCAGGGGCAGGGGCGGAATCGTCGCGGCTGTTGCCAGTGCTTCCAGTCCCTGCTCGGATGAAGGCAGGGTAAAATTATCGGCCAGGTACAGCCCCAGGGCGTCCTGCAACAGCCTGAGGTCGTCGCGAATCTTCGGCAGCTGGGTCCGGGCATCGTCCGCGGGGCCGATACCAAGGGCGGTAAACAGGGCGGCAGCGGGGTCCTTGCTGCAGAAAATCTCCCAGTCAAGCTCGGAGGGCTTTTCCTCCGCCATCTCTTCCCGGACGATAAACCGGTGGAAGTCGCTGCTGCCGCGCAGCGGGTCATTGGTCCGGTACTCGCCGCAGACCACTCCCCCGGGAAATGTCTCGAGGTTCTGGAATTCGACGTTCAGCTTTTGCGGCAGGCGGGAAATCAGCTGTTCCTGTGCCTGTTCCGTTCGATCGGAACAGGCGGAAAGCGCAAGCAGCGCGGCCAACATCAGGGTACGTATCAACAAACTCTCATCCTCCGAAAATTGAACTGGGCCGCCGGCGGGTGCAACGGCCGCTCACTTACCAGCCTTGGCAAGTTTGGGTCTGGATTTGGCGCCGGCCCTTGCCTTGGGCCGGGTCGCGCGCTTTTCGCTGGCTTTGGCAGCAGCTTTACCGGGCGCTGTCGCTCTGGCCGGCTTGCTCCGCCCCAGCACGCCTTTGCCTGCCGCTTTGCGCCGCCGCAGGCCCGCTGCATCTTCCAGTTCCACCAGCGACTCCTCCATGTAGTCGATCAGGCGCTGCAGGTGGGGTACGGATTTACGACAGGCGACGATACCGAAGTCGAGGTTCTCATGGTTGCTCACCAGGGTGAAATTGACCGCGGCGCCGTCCATGGGAATGGAGACCGGATACATGCCGTCCAGGCGGGCGCCATTCCAGTAGCGTTTCTCCCGCGGGCCGGGCACATTGGAGATGACGGTGCTGAAGGCGGGGAAGCGGCTTGAGAGTCCGGTCAGCTGGGTCAGTAACAGGGGCGCCTGGCTGATGGCGGTATAGGCCTGGATCTCGCCGGCGGACAGTTGCTGCAATTGCGCCTTGGCGGCGTCCATGGACGCCTTGATCGTGTGGAACCGTTTGGCCGGGTCCCGGACATTGGTGCCCAGGTCGGCGATGACCATCCCGACTGCATTGGCGGAATCGACATCACCGGCGGCCCGCAGGGATACCGGCGCCATGGCCTTGAGGGAGATCTTGGGCAGATCGCGCTGTTCCTGCAAGTGCTTGCGCAGGGCGCCGGCGCACATGGCCATGACGGCGTCATTGAGGGTGCCATTGTACGCCCTGCCCATGGCCCGCACCCGCTCGAAGGCCCAGGACTGGGCGACAAAACGGCGCGCGCCGGTAATCTGGGTGCTCAGCGTCGACCTGGGAATCTTGTGGAAAGGCACTGCCAGGGTGGAGTTGCGGCCCAGCCATACGTTGGCTGACTCGCGCAGGACTTTGGCCACGTTGACCGTTCCGCCCAGTTGGTCTTTCAGCACTTCCATTACCGCCTTCACCTCCGCTTCCTGGGGCCTGGAGCGCGGGGCTGCGGCGCCGGCCAGCTGTCGCTTGTAGACTTCGTAGGCCTCCCGGGAGAAAGGAGATACCTTCACCCGGCTCTGGGCATTGGTTGAGTACATGCTGCTCAAGAGGTGCATGGACCCGACGCCGTCGATGGCGCAGTGGTGGGCCTTGAAATAGGTGGCGAACTGGCGATTGGGCAGGCCCTCGATCAGGTTTATCTCCCACAGCGGGCGCGACCGGTCCAGCAGGGTGCTGTGAAGCCGGGAAATCAGCGCGAACAATTCACGATAGCGGCCGGGCTTGGGCAGCGCGGAGTGACGGACGTGGTACTCCATATCCATTTCCTCTTCTTCCTCCCAGAAAATATTGCCGGCGACACCCAGAGCGCCCATTTTCAGCTTCTCACCGAAGGGGCGCCGCAATTCGCATTGCTGGCGCAGGATATTGCCCAGGTTGGCCAGGAAGGTGGTGTCATCCACGTCCCGGGGCAGGGTAAAGAGGTTGAGGCCGCCCACATGCATAGGGGTGCGGCGCGACTCCGCCAGCAGAAAAAAGGCGTCGGTGAGTGGCATTCTGCGCATGGGTTGACTCCTGTTTGTTATAAAAGTGGCGCGGCGAGGTAGGATAGACTATTCGTTTGCGCGAGTGAAATAGTTCCCCTGTCTGTATTACAGTGGTACCAGCAGGCGCGTGATTCGCGGAGTAATGAGACGGCATGAGAGTGATGATGACCGGGGCCACCGGCTTTGTTGGCTACCACACCGCGCTGGCACTGCTGGCGCAGGGCCACGAGCTCAGCCTGCTGGTGCGCAGCCAGAGCAAGATGGAGCAGCTGTTCGGCCCCGGTCGAATCCGCCGCTTCACCCGCGGCGATATCACTGACGCCGGCCCGGTGCGCAGGGCCATCAAGGGCTGCGATGCGGTGGTTCACTCGGCGGCCATGGTCTCCACCCGTGCGGCTGATGCCGCCGCGGTGTACCGGACCAATGTCGATGGCACCTCCATCGTCATGGAGTCCGCGCTGGCGGCGGGGATCGAACGTATCATCCACGTCTCCAGCGTCACCGCGCTGTACGACCCCGCGGCCACCGTACTTAACGAGCACTCCCCCCCTGGGACCGGCGCCAGCGGCTACGGTCGCTCCAAGGTGGCCTGTGAACGTTACGTGCGCGAACTGCAGGCGTCCGGCAACCCCATCAGTATCACCTACCCGGCCTCGGTCATAGGCCCGGACGATCCCGGCCTGACCGAGGCGCATGCCGGCCTGCGGACCTACCTGCAGCAGTTTGTGCCCCTGATGCCCTCGGGCAACCAGTATGTGGACGTGCGCGATATCGCCGAGGTCCACCTGCGCCTGCTGGATCGGCCCGGCAACCGGGGCAGGTACATCCTGGGTGGCCATTATGTGCCCTGGCGCGAGTTGGGCGGACTGTTGCGGAAGATCACCGGCAGGAAGCCCCTTGAACTGCCCCTGCATGCCGGCCTGATGCGCCTTGCCGGCCGCCTCGGCGACCGGGTGGGCGGCTATATCAAGCTGGAGTTGCCCGTGACGGAGGAGGGCATCACCTATGCCACCCACTGGGTATTGATGGACAGCAGTGCTATGGAGCGGGACCTGGACTTCGGCTTTCGGCCGGTAGAGGAATCCTTCCGTGACGCCATAGGCTGGCTCTACCGGGCGGGACATATCAGCGCCCGGCAGGCGGGCAGGGCCGCCGCCGCCGCCGTGAGCGGGAAATAAGCCGGGAAATGAGCCGGGAAATGAGCCGGGAGAACACCCGGCAGCGGCTGATCCGCTGCGTTGCCGCGCCGCCACGGTCCCCGAAATTTGTTTCAAATCAATGACGCCTGCTTATTGTTCCGTTAGATTTCAGTGGTATCATGCCCGCACAACCCAATAACAACAGGGGCGGCCGATCGCCTGACAGAGTTCCAAACCTAAAATACTAAAACGCTCAGAGGGAAAGTCTCATGAAGAAAAAAGTGCTCGCAATGTCCGTTCTTGCCGCCGTCAGCTCGCAGGCGGGGGCATTTCAGTTCGACACGGGGGAGGACTGGTCGATTCGCTGGGACAATACCCTTAAGGGCAACGTTACCAGCCGCGTGAATGAAGCCCAGAGCCGGATGGTCGATCCCGCGCAGTTCGCCAACGCGCGCCTGTTCGACGACGCTGACTACTCGGTCAATCGCAAGAGCGGGGGTATCACCAGCAGCCGCTTCGACATCATTTCGGAGCTGGACGTGATCTGGCGCGAGGATTTCGGCTTTCGGGTCAGCGGCGCGGGCTGGTACGACGCGGCCTACGAGAACAGCGACAACCCCCAGAGCGGCACCCTGCCCAACGGCCTGCCCTACGACTATTCCTGGGCGGGCCTGAGCTACAAGCCCGGTGAGTACAGCAGCGAAGCCGAGGAGATGCAGTTACTCGGCGGCGAACTGCTGGACGCCTTCGTGTTCGGCAACTGGACTATCGGCGATGCCGCCCTGGGGGTCAGGGCCGGTCGTCACACCATCTACTGGGGCCAGAGCTTGCTGGCCAACGGCGCCGTTACCGGGATTGCCGGCTCGATGGCGGCGCTGGACCAGGCCAAGGGGCTGTCGGTGCCGGGCAGCGAGGCCAAGGAACTGTTCATGCCGGCCACCAAGATCTCATCCAGCCTGCAGCTGACCGACAACCTGTCGTTGAGCGGCTACTACGAGTTTGAGCACCTGGTGCACCGCTACCCTGCCACCGGTACCTGGTGGAGTCCGACCGAGGTCATCACTGACAACGGCGAGTTGGCGGTGCTGGTCGCGGGCAGCGCCACCTCGCCCCGGGTGGGCTACAAGGTCAATGACGACAAGATCACCGATTCCGGTGAGTTCGGTGTCAATCTCAGCTATACGATAGAGGCCTTGGGGGGATTGGAGACCCAGTTTGTCTGGATCAATGGCTCCGACCGCAATTTGAGCGGCGTCTATGGCGCCAGCGGCGGTCTCGACCCCGCCAAGGTCGCCCAGTGGCTCAAGCCCTGGGACCAGGGCGGTGCCAACGCCCGGGTGATCGGCACCTACGGCTGGGTGTACAGGGAGGACATCGACACCTTCGGTATCTCCCTGGGTAAGCAGATGTTCGACATCAGTTTCGGTATGGACGTGGTGTACCGCAAGGATACGGGCCTGAACCCTGAATTCCTGCCCTCGTTTATCGGGCGCCCGCCGGGAACGACCCCGGCGGATTATTCGCCCGATCCCGATCAGTACCCCGGCCCCACCGGAGACGTCTGGGGCGTGGTGATCAATGGCCTCGGTCTCCTGACTCCGGACTGGGGCCTGTGGGATGGTGGCCAATATATCGTGGAGGTCAGCTCCAGCTGGCTCGACGAGTTCGGGGATAACCAGCAGTTCGCCAAGAACTCGACTGTCTCCAAAATTGGCGAAAATCGTGTCACCACCCAGATCGGCGCGGTATTCAAGCCGACCTGGTACCAGGTCTTCCCAGGTTGGGATATGTCCCTGCCGATGTCGGTGTCCTATGGCATAGACGGCGAGCAACCGCCCCAGTCTGCCATCACACACGAGGAATTGGGTAACGCCGCCGTGGGGGTTGAGTTCGACGTCAACCAGGAATGGCTCCTGACCGCCCGCTACGCCCATTGGTTCGGGCCTGTCGCCAACGGAGTCGTCGGTGGCCTGGTGGATCGGGACAACGTCTCCCTGACGGTCAAGAGAACCTTCTAGTCGCCCGGGAGAGCGCTACCGGCTCCCCGGCCGGTGGTCAGGGCAAATCGGGCAGGGGGCCGTGAGGTGAGAGTGGGCATCGCGGCCTCCGACTCTGGCTGACCAGGCGCTACTGTTATGGCGCCTCTTTCATTTACACTAAAATAAACAAGTGGAAGCAGTAACATGGCACTAAGAAACGCGTTGTTCAGCCTATTGCTGGGCGCACTGTTGATCCCCTGCACCCTCTCCTATGCCGCCACCTACGATGTGCTAAAGCTTCCCGCGGCGCCGACTGAATTCGCCGACAAGGCCGCGCTGTTCGTGGTCAAGAAGTTCGGTAATCGCTATTACGCGGCCGGAGCCCGCGGCCACATCATCTACTCCGACGATGGCGGTAAAAGCTGGACCCAGGCGGCGGTGCCGGTGCGCTCGACCCTGCTCGATATCGACTTCGTCAACGACAAGCAGGGCTGGGCTGTTGGCCACGAGGGCGTCATCCTCCATACCAGTGATGGCGGCGCCACCTGGGAATTGCAGTACGATGGCCTGCGCTACGGCGCCGAAGGACTCGCCTACTACACCAAACTGGCGGAGGAAAGCCCGGACAACGAGATTTACCCCGCCATGATCGGCGAGATGGAGTTCGCGATAGAGCAGGGCGCCGACAAGCCCTTTTTTGGCGTGAATTTCTATGATGAAAAGCGCGGCCATGCCGCGGGTGCGTACGGAATGATCGTGGAAACCACAGACGGGGGAGCCAGCTGGGAGCCTCGCCTGCACAACATGGATAACGAGAACTTCAATCATATTTTCGATTTTGCGCCCCTCAGTGGAAACCGCTTTTTTCTCGCCGGTGAAGCCGGTTTGTTGATGATCGGCGACCCCAATAATGATATTGCCGAGAGAGTCACTTCCGTCCCCTGGGAGGGGAGCTTCTTTGCCGCTGTCGACGCGGCCGACGGGGCCATTGTCATGGGAGGCCTGCGTGGCAGGATGTTCCGCACGGCCGATGAGGGCCAGACCTGGACCGTGGTGGAAAAACCGGAAAGTACCGCCATCGTCACCCTGACCAGGCTGGCGGACGGGACACTGGTCGCCGGCGGCGCCGGCGGCGAGATTCTGGTGAGCAAGGATAACGGCCAGGTATTCGAGCTGAGTCCGGCCTCCAAGACCGCAGGCCCGATCGTGGACATCACGCAGGGCGAGGGGGATACCCTGTTGGTGGTCGGCCCCCGGGGTATCAAATCAATCGCGTTGGCACAGTAATAACAACGAATTCCCGGAGAATCGCAAATGGCCCACGTACAAGAATCCGATCTGCCAGTTATCGCAGACCTGCACAAGTTTGATTTTCAGTCCGGGACTTTCCTGGAAAAGCTCGTTTTCAACAATCGCCCGGCAGTGATGATCCTTTGCCTGATCACGACGTTGATTCTCGGTTTCCAGGCCACCAAGATCCAGCTGGCGGCCGGGTTTGAGAAGATGTTGCCGTATGCGCACCCCTATGTCGCCAATTACCGGGACAACGCCGCCGCTTTGAAAGGGCTGGGCAACAACCTCCGGGTGGTCGTCGCGGTCAAGGATGGCACGATTTTTACCAAGGAAAACCTGAAGTTTGTCGAGGAAGTAAGCAACGAGCTGTTTTTCCTGCCCGGCGTCGACCGCAATAACATGAAGTCGATCTGGACGCCCAACACCCGTTGGCGCGTAGTGACCGAGGAGGGCTTTGAGGGCGGCCCGGTGATTCCCGGGGACTACGACGGCTCCGACAAATCCATCGAGGAATTGCTGGTTAATGTCGAGCGCGCGTACATTATCGGTGATCTTGTCGCCAACGACAAAAAGTCGGCGACGGTTGTCGTGCCGCTGCTGGATATCAATCCGCAGACGGGCGAGCGGCTCAATTATGCCGAACTCGCTGACAAGCTGGAGGAGATTCGCGAGAAATTCACCGCCGGCGATCCCAACAAGTCCATCCATATCATCGGCTTCGCCAAATTGGTGGGCGATCTGATCGAGGGGCTGTTCTCGGTGATGCTCTTTTTCGGCATTGCGGTAATTATCACCATACTCCTGCTGTTCTGGTATACCCGGTGTATGCGTTCAACCCTGATGGTGGTGGGCTGTACCCTGGTGGCCGTGACCTGGCAAATGGGCATTCTGGCCACCTTCGGTTTTGAGATCGACCCGTTCTCGATCCTGGTGCCCTTCCTGATTTTCGCTATCGGGGTGAGTCACGGCGCCCAGAAGCTGAACGGCATCATCCAGGATATTGGCCGCGGCACGCACCGTTACATCGCCGCCCGCTATACCTTCCGGCGCCTGTTCCTCGCCGGCGTCACCGCGCTGCTGTCCGACGGTGTCGGTTTCGCCGTGCTGGCTATCATCCAGATCCAGGTGATCCAGGACCTGGCAATCACCGCCAGTATCGGCGTGACGGTGCTGATTTTCACCAACCTGATTCTGGTGCCGGTCACCCTGTCCTATACGGGCGTGGGCAAGGTCTGCGCCGAACGCGCAACCAAACCTGTCCCGGAGATCGAGGACATGCACTGGCTGTGGCGCTTCCTCCTGAGTTTCACCCATCGCACCCCCGCCGCCATTGCCATCGTGGTTTCAGCCGTTATGACTGTCGGTGCTTTTATTGTGTCCAAAGACCTGCAGATCGGCGACCTGGATCCCGGCGCGCCTGAATTGCGGGCGGATTCCCGCTACAACCAGGACGCGGCTTACCTGACCAGCCACTACTCGGTGAGCACCGATGTGTTCGCGATCATTGTGAAAACCCCACTGGACGAGTGCGCTGACCACGAGAGCCTCAGCCTCTCTGAGGAACTGGAATGGCGCCTGCGCCAGCTTCCCGGGGTGGAAAACGTGCGGGGCCTCAATGTCGCCACCCGGGAGATCATGGCCGGCATAAACGAGGGTTATCCCAAGTGGACCTCGCTGTTCCGCAACAAGGACACCGTCAACTACGCTGTCACCGAACTGGTCAACCTGGATGTGGTCAATCCCGAGTGCTCACTGTGGCCGATGGTGGTTTACCTCGCCGACCACAAGGCGGCAACGCTCACTGGCGTGGTCGACGCGCTGGAGGCGTTCAACCAGGAGTGGCCCAGTTCAAAGGCTGAGTTCCTGGGGGCGGCGGGCAGCGCCGGCTTTGAGGCGGCGACCAATATCATCGTCAAGAAAGCCAATCGTGAGATGCTGTTCTATGTCTATGGCGCGGTCCTCGTCTTATGCCTGATAACCTTCCGCTCGGTGGCAGGCGTCGCCTGCGCGGTGCTGCCGCTGGTGATGACCTCCATTTTGTGTGAGGCCCTCATGGTCTGGCTGGGTATCGGGGTGAAAGTGGCGACACTGCCGGTTATCGCCCTGGGGGTCGGCATCGGCGTCGATTACGCCCTGTATGTGCTGACGGTCATACTGGCGCGGATGCGGCAGGGTATGGATCTCACCCACGCCTATTATGAAACATTGAACTTCACCGGCAGGGTGGTGGCGCTGATCGGCGTGACGTTGGCGGCGGGGGTTGTCACCTGGGCGGCATCGCCGATCAAGTTCCAGGCGGATATGGGTATCCTGCTGACGTTTATGTTCCTGTGGAATATGTTTGGCGCCCTGATCCTGATGCCCGCGCTGGCGGTGTACCTGCTGCCCAAGCCCAGGGCCGCCAAGGCGGACTGAGGGCAGGACACGCGCCCGCTTAAAAAACGATGCCGGAATGGCGGCCACTGACTTCACGGTCTGTGGCCGCTTTTTTTTGCAGGGACTAGAATCATATGCGCACGTTATCCCGGTTAGTCCTGCTGTTGCTGGCCGCCGCCGCCTTGCTGGCTGCCTGCGCGCAGCCCGCCTTCAAGGGCGATGCCTGTGCCGGGTTCGAGGCCCAGGGCCTGTACCAGGTGCGCAACAGCGGCTTTGCCGAGACATGCGCGCGCCGGGATGCCGCGCTTCCCGACTATCGGGCGGTCGACATCGGGGCGCTCGACGTGAGCCGTGTCGATATCCCGCGGACCCATGTGATGGGCACCAGTCCCCGCGATTGGCAGATGACCGCCGAACGCAAGGCCGCCCTGGAAGCGGGCTGGGCGGAGGCGATGGACAGGACGTTTGCCTCCCACGCGCGCGCGACCGGCGAACCGGGGGTGCTGCGCATTGCGGCGGAAGTGACCCGGATAGCGCCGGGCCGACCTTCGGCGACCACGATCGGGGGCGCGCTGCAGCCCGTCGGTTCCACCCAGGACGTGATGGAGATCTGGGCGGAGTTTCGCCTCTACGACGGGGCGGACGACCGCCTGCTGGCTGTCATCCGTGACAGCCGCACCATCACGACCGTGCAGCTGTCCCGGACGGCGCCGGCCACGATGAGACAGCTGTTCGGATCCTGGGCGGCGCTCCTGCACACCCGGATAAGCGGCAGATAGGCCGGCTGCTGAATGTAGCGAGCGCCTGTCCCAGCGCCGGTCAGGCGGCGGGGCACAGCCGGATGCTGATCGATATCCTCAGGACTTCTTGTCGGCGCCGTGTGTCCCCTGTGCATCATGGCTTTCCTGCCAGATGGCCAGGACCAGCACTGCCGAGTAAATCGAAAGAAAAAATGCCATTGTGTTCACCTCTCCTGCACTGCCGGGCAGCCTTCCGCCCGAACTGAAAGTAAGGTATGGGCGCCTATGAAATTCTCCAAATGGCAAAAATTCAGATACAATATGAATTTCGTTCATATAGTGCGGGAGGAGAGCCTTGGATATCCGGGACCTGGGTCGGCTGGACCTGAACCTGTTGGTGGCGCTGGAAGCCCTGATCGAGGAGGGCAGTGTGTCCCGCGCCGCCGAGCGCCTGTTCATCACCCAGTCGGCCATGAGCAAGACCCTGGGCCGTTTGCGCGAGCTGTTTGACGACCCCCTGTTCATTCGCAAGGGCGCCGGCATGGTAGCCACTCCCCGGGCCGAGCAACTGGCCCGCCAGCTGCCCCAGGTCCTGCTGGCGGTGCAGCAGATGCTCGCCCCCCTGACCTTCGACCCGCTGACTTATGTGGGCAAGTTCAACCTGCTGCTGCAGGGGCATATGGGCCTGTGGCTGCTGCCGCTGCTGCTGCAGCGCCTCGGGGCCAGTGCCCCCAACATCCGCCTCAGCGCCCTGAGCCGCGTCGACAAACCCTTTGAGCAGCTCAATAACGGCAAGCTGGATTTTATTCTCCAGGCGCAGCTGCAGGCCTATCCCGCCGACCTGCGCCTGACGACCCTGGGCTATGCCCCGCCCCTGTTGCTGGCCCGCAAAGGCCACCCGCTGGAGGGGCAAACCACCACCTGGGACCAGGTCCTGCAGTACCCCCAGGTGCAGCTGGTGATCGACGAGCTCGCCGACATTGTCTTCCTTACCGGTAGCAATTCTTCCTTTACGCGTCACATGGCCCAGGCCGTGCCGCAATTGCACACCGACCAGCTGCTGACGGCCATACAGGTGGTGCGCCATACCGACTACCTGTTCCCGGCACCCCCGCTGTTTCTGGAGCAGGCGGATATCAGCGCCGAACTGATCGCCCTGCCGCTACCGGAAGGGGAACAGGTCAATCTCCGCTATGTCATGGTGAATCACCAGCGGGTAAACCACTCGGCTCCCCACGACTTTCTCTACCGGGAAATTCTTGGGGTTATCGAGAGCTTCCGGTCGAAATACCGCCTGCCCACCCTGGCGCAGTTGCGCGCCCAGCGGAACCTGCAGTACTAGCGCCGCTTTGAGGCGCAGAAACGGCCTGTTATTCTCTGCGGGCCGAACTGAACCGAACCTGATCGGGCCATAACATAACAAGGAATTTGCCATCATGTATCGCTGGAAAAAAGCCGCCCTGACCCTGCTGACCTGCGTCCCGGCTGTGATGCTGATGAACGCCGGTCCACAGGCCGCGGCTGTCAAGGACAGCCTGGACGTGGTCTCCGCCACCAACAGCGGCGCGACTGCGTCCCAGCAGAAAATCGATGGATTGGCCCGGGAAACCCGCAATCTGCTGGAGGAATATCGGAGCCTGCTCGACGGGTCACAGTACCAGGCGGCCTATACCCGGGAACTGGAAGAACTCGAGCAGGCGCAGCAGCAGCAGCTGGCGACACTGCGCGAGCAAATAACCCAGGCCAGGATTACCCGGCAGCGGATTGCGCCGCTCATGCGCAGCATGGCCGACTCGCTGGAGAAATTCGTGGTGCTGGACCTGCCGTTCCACCAGGAGCAGAGGGTGGCGGCCGTGCTGGAGCTGAAACAGCGCCTGCGCCGGCCGGATCTGCCGGTGGCGGCCAAGTTCAGGATGTTGCTGGAGGCCTTCCAGCTGGAGCAGGATTACGGCGGCAATATCGAGTCCTGGCGCGGGCCGCTGCAGCTGGGAGCACAGGAACTGTCCGTAGAGTATTTGCGGATTGGCCGCGTCGCCCTGTATTACCAGTCCCTGGACGGCTCCGCCAGCGGCTACTGGGGCGTTGAGGAACAGGCCTGGATAGCGCTCGATGAGCGCTTCAATCGGGGTATCGGGCAGGCCCTGCGGGTGCCGCTGAACGTGGCGGCGCCGCAATTGCTGAGCCTGCCCCTGCCGGTGACGGGAGGTGAGCCGTGA
>CAYTDW010000013.1:0-14108 GCA_964436585.1 uncultured Halioglobus sp.
ATCAACCCGGCGGAACCGCCGCTGATCATGCGCGACACGGTGCATTGCCTGACGGTGGACGAACCCGACCAGGCGGCGATCACCGCTTCGGTAATGGATATGATCGCCGAGGTGCAGAAATACGTGCCGGGCTACCTCCTCAAGAACGGCCCGGTGTTCGACGGCAAGCGGGTGTCCATCTATATGGAGGTTGAGGGGCTGGGCGACTTCCTGCCGAAGTACGCCGGCAACCTCGATATCATGACCGCGGCGGGGCTGCGCACAGCGGAGATGTACGCGCAGGAAATCCTGGCGGGCAATTTTGTGCCACACGCCACCGCGGCCGCCCAGGCGAATTAAGGAGCGATACCATGGATCTCAAAGGCAAGAAAATCACCGTCCACGACATGTGCCTGCGCGACGGCATGCACCCCAAGCGCCACCAGATCACGGTGGCGCAGATGGTCGACATCGCCAAAGCCATGGACGATGCCGGCATCCCGCTGATCGAGGTGACCCACGGCGACGGCCTGGGCGGCGCCAGCGTCAACTACGGCTTTCCCGCGGCGTCGGACCAGGAGTACCTCACCGCCGTGTGCAGGGAGATGAAGAACACCAAAGTGTCCGCCCTGCTGCTGCCGGGCATCGGTACGGTGGATCACCTGAAAATGGCTGTGGACTGCGGCATCTCCACCATTCGCGTGGCTACCCACTGCACCGAGGCGGACGTGGCGGAGCAGCACCTCACCATGGCTTCACAGATCAAGGGGCTCGACCGGGTCGGCTTCCTGATGATGGCGCATATGATCGAGGCGGAGGAGCTGGTGGCCCAGTTGAAACTGATGGAGGGCTATGGCGCCAACTGCGTGTATATCACCGACTCCGCCGGCTATATGCTGCCGGACGATGTCGCCAGCCGGGTTGCCCTGGCCCGGGCGGAGCTGAAGCCCGAGACCGAGCTGGGGTTCCACGGCCACCACAATATGGCGATGGGCATCGCCAACTCGCTGGCGGCGGTGGAGGCAGGGGCCAACCGCATCGACGGCTCACTCGCCGGGTTGGGTGCCGGCGCCGGCAATACGCCACTGGAAGTGTTCATCGCGGTGTGCGAGCGCATGGGCGTCGAGACCGGCGTGGACCTGTTCAAGGCCATGGATATCGCCGAGGACAAGATCGTGCCGATGATGGATCACCTGGTGCGCATCGATCGGGATTCGCTCACCCTGGGCTACGCCGGCGTCTATTCCTCTTTCCTGCTCTTTGCCAAGCGCAGCGCCGCGAAATACAAGCTGTCCTCACGGGATATCCTGGTGGAACTCGGTCGCCGCCGCACCGTCGGCGGCCAGGAAGACATGATCGAAGACCTGGCGCTGGATATGGCCAGGGCCAGGGGCACGATCTAGCCACTGCACTGGCACCCGCCGGGTGGAGAGGGTTCAGCTCCCGTCCAGCTGGTGCACTTCGATGGTGACGTGCACCAGGTTGAGGTGAGCGGGGATCAGGGAGCGGTAGTGGGCAGGCGTTGCCGGCTCGGAACTGACTATGACAAGCTCCGCGGCGTAGATGCCGTGGCCGATGGTCCAGTAATGCAGGTCAGTCACCCGGGCTGCGGAGCCGGTTTCTATCGCCTGCCGCAGCAGTTCTGTCTGTTTCTCGTCAGCCTGTCGGTCGAGCAGTACTTTCGCGGTGTCGCGGATAAGCCCCCAGGACCAGCGGGTCACCAGGATCGCGCCCACGATGCCGATCACGGGGTCCAGCCAGTTCGCCCCGTAATACTTGCCCGCCAGCAGGGCGACGATCGCCAGTACCGAGGTCAGCGCGTCCGCCAGCACATGCAGGTAGGCGGCGCGCAGGTTGTGGTCGTGGTGTTGCTCATGGTCATCCTCGTGGTCGTCGTCATGGTCGTCGTGGTGATGGCCGTGACCATGCTCATGGGGGGTCGACACCAATATCCAGGCGCAGGCGCCATTGACCACCAGTCCGGCGATGGCAACCAACAACGCCTGGTCGAAGTCGATGGCCAGCGGGTGGAGCAGCCGATCGATACTCTCGGTCACCATCAACAGGGCAAAGCCCAGCAGCAGCACCGCGCTGGTGAAGCCTGCCAGGCTGTTGATTTTGCCGACGCCGAAGGCAAAGCCGGGATCCTGTGCCAGCCTGCGCGAGACCACGTAGGCCAGCACCGCGATGCCCAGGGCCGCCGCGTGGGAGGCCATGTGCAGGCCGTCCGCCAGCAGTGCCATGGAGCCGTACACCAGGCCGGCGACGATTTCCACCACCATCATCACCGCGGTGACGCCGACCACCAGCAGCGTGCGCGCCTCCCCGGCCCGCTTGTGGTCCTGTTCGAACACGTGGTCGTGCCGCCAGCGGGCCAGCGGGTCGCTCTGCGGATGCCTGTTGTTGCTCACGTTTGCCCGGCCCTCAATTTTCGCGCCTGTCCGCCGTCGGCACGCGGCTGCGCTGCCGCTGTACATATAGTGGGCGTATTGAAGGGAGAGATAATAGCGTATCGCCAGTGGCGGCTACCAGCGCGGCCTGTCCGCCTGATCGGGCACTCCGCGATTGCCCCCGCATCGGCATATGGCTAGACTGCCGATTTGATGTTCCCAAGTCCTGGAGAAAGACAATATGAATAAAGCGCTCAAGGTAATCGTGGCACTGCCTGCCATACTCTTCATAGTGATCGGCCTGAGGTGGTTGATAGACCCTGCCGGCGTCGCTGCCGAGTTTGGTATGCCGCTGCTGGATGGGTTGGGGCGCAGCACCCAGATAGGGGACCTGGGGGCGTTTTTTATCGGCGGGGGTGTGATGATCCTGCTCGGGGTGTTTACCCAGCACAGAGCCTGGTTTCTTGCCCCGGCGATCATGCTGGGCTTCACCGCGGTGTTTCGCCTGATCGCATGGGCGGCGCACGACGCCGCTTTCGCCACCGTGCAGATCGCGGTGGAAGTGGTCGTTTCCAGCCTGTTGTTGTTTGCCGCGTCCAGGACCGGGCGCTCCGCGGGCTGAGCAGGTGATCGCAGCCCGCGCCAGGGTGTTATACAACTGATTGATACTTATAGAAAAAAGACACAGGGATCAGCGTGAGCGCGGTGCCCGCGACGGCGCCCCGGGAACTGCGGCCTGGCGGGTGGAAAATGCCGGGCGCGCGGTTATACTGATCCGGGTTCTTTACCTACAAGAAAGGAAATAACAATGACGTATGATTCAAGTCTGCACAGCATCGAGTGCCCCAAGTGCCATCACGGTATGGAAGAAATTGCCCATGGTGAAGTGACTGTCGATCGCTGCACGAACTGCAAGGGCATCTGGTTTGATATAGATGAAGCGCATATGCTGAAGAAGATCAAGGGCAGTGAGGCCATTGATATTGGTGATGCCACCGAGGGCTGGAAGTGGGACAGTCACGCGGATATCAACTGCCCGCATTGTGGCAAGCAAATGGAAAAGGGCCACGATGCGAAGCAGAAGCATATCTGGTACGAGTTCTGTCCTGACCACGGTATGTTCATGGACGCCGGCGAATTCAAGGACTTCAAGGAAGAGTCGATCTTCGACATTTTCCGCAGCCTGGTCAAAGGGCGCCGCGATACCGTAGCCCCCTAAGTCAGGGCCGGCACCTGTCCCGCCTGGCGGGTCATGTGTTTGGCCCTACCTGTCCTGCTTCCACGCACGCCTGGCCACACAGAGCCAGGCGTTTTGCGTTCTGGCAATGGAACAACCGGCCGCGCCGCAGGCTATGAGGATAACCGCAGGCCGTCGGTGGTGCCGGGCGGGGTGGAGACGTTGAGGGGATCCATTTTCTCTTCCCCCTGGATATGCTGGAGCACCCGGTACAACATGCCCGCTGGCGACCCGTAGAGCAGCGCATTGGTCACCATATTGTCCGTGTCGACCGCTTCGGCCGCCCGCAGGATTTTGCCGAAGGTCTGGCGGAAATTTTCCGAGTGGCGGGTGCGAATGGCGGTGCCGTAAAAAATCTCCTTCAGCTTGTCGGGATCGTTCTGGTTGAGCAATGCCAGTGACAGCAGTTTGCGCACAAACCAGGCGCTGTCGCCGCTGTTGGCAATGGCCCGCTGCTCAGTGAACTCCTCGGCGGTAATCTCGCCGGTGCCGGTGGGGCCGCAGACCGACATGTACTGGAAGCCGGCGATCGAGCCCAACTGGTCCTGGATCAGCTCCAGGAGTTTGAAATAGCTGTCCCGGCGGGCGTGCATCTCCTGGCGGCGCGCACTTTCCTCCTGGGCGGCCATGGCCCGGGTGTTGGCGGAGATTTCTTTCTGTTGCATGAAGTGACCGATGACCAGCCACAGGAAGGCCAGCGGTGCGAAGGCCCCTTCCAGGAAATTACCTATGTCCGCCGTTGGCAGGTGGATAAATTTTCCCCAACCGACGATACCCAGCAGGTAGATCAGCCCCGCGCCGATCCAGCAACTCGTCAGGGTGAGTCCGAATATGACCCGCCAGTCCAGGGAAAATGCTTTCTGCTCTTCCAACATACGCTCAGTCCGTCAATGACCGGTGGGAAAACGAAGCCCCTTCGGTTTAGTCAATACTCGCTTTACAACCATTTTTTGCGCCTGAAATAAGTCAGCAGCACGGCCGGGATCGCCAGAAATACTCCCCACAGGGCGGGATAGGTCCAACTCAGTTTCAACTCTGGCATGTGCTCAAAGTTCATACCATAGATGCCGGTCAGGAAAGTCATCGGGATAAAGATCGAGGCGAATATGGTCAAGACCTTCATAACCTCATTCATTCTATTGCTGACACTGGAAATATAGATGTCCATCAATCCTGAGATGACATCCCGGTGTAATTCGATGGACTCGACGATTCGAATCGCATGATCCGAAACATCCTTGAGGTAGATGTGGGTTTTCTCGTCGATCAGCGGGGACTCACTGCGCAGCATTTCGTTGATCAGCTCGCGGATGGGGGAGACGTAACGCCTGACACTGACAACCTCGCGCTTGAGTCGCTGGATACGATTGAGCAGGGCCTTGCCGGGTTCGCCCGCCAGCAGTTCGTCCTCCAACTGGGTGATGGCCTCATCCAGTGAGTCGATGAGGACAAAATTCTGGTCAATGATGGCATCCAGGATAGAGTAGGCGAGGAAGTCCGCCCCGAGGCTCCTGAACCGCCCCTTGCTGGTCCTGATACGCTGTATTACCGGCGCGATCAGGTCGTCCTTTCTTTCCTTGAAGGCGATTACGATAGTGTCCAGCACAAGCAGGCTGATCTGTTCGAAGTCAACTGTAAACTGTTCGCCAGCCGACACCATCCCCTTGAGCACGATATACAGGTAGTCCTCATACTCCTCGAACTTGGGCCGCTGGTGGGTGTTCAGTATGTCTTCCAGCACCAGTTGGTGGATACCGAATAGTTCGCCGACTTTTTCCACCACCTCGACATTGGCGAGGCCTTCGATGATGACCAGGGAGACGGTGTCGCCGCCACGCAGGGGAGACAGCTCGTCGATTGAACTTAAAATCTTCTCCGTAACCGTGTCCTTGTTGTAATTAATAACCGAGATACCGGTGTCCTCGATCAGTAGATCGCCCACGTGCACCAGGGAGCCGGGTGGCAGGCCGGTCTTGTGAGAGGCCTGACGGCGGGATTTTCTTTTCTGGTTCACACCTTCTCCTTTGTGGCCAGGACCGCTTACCACGTCAGGGTAGACTGCGGCCGGGGTGCGCTCAAGTCAAACCTTACACTCAGTGCTCTCAGACTCGCGCAAATGGTTTACACTTTGCGCATCTTCAATCGAATTGTTGTGCATTGGGAGCGTTTGCATGGCCAGTCAGCCCGGCTACACACCACCAGGGGTATGGGTATGGGACAGGGAAAGCGGCGGCAAATTCAGCAACATCAACCGGCCCGTGGCAGGCGCCACCCGGGAAGTGGCGCTGCCGGTCGGCAAGCACCCCCTGCAGCTCTACTCCCTGGCCACCCCCAATGGGGTGAAAGTCACGGTGATGCTGGAGGAGTTGCTGGAACTGGGCAGGAGTGACGCGGAATACGATGCCTGGCTGATCAATATCGGCGAGGGCGATCAGTTCGGCAGCGACTTTGTCGCCATCAACCCCAATTCGAAAATACCCGCCCTGCTTGACCGCAGCACCTCGCCGCCCACACGGGTATTCGAATCCGGAGCCATCCTCATCTACCTGGCGGAAAAATACGAGGCTTTCTACCCCAGGGCACTGCCGGCGCGGGCGGAGTGCCTGTCCTGGTTGATGTGGCAGATGGGCAGCACGCCATTTCTCGGGGGTGGTTTCGGCCATTTTTACGCCTACGCCCCGGAGAAACTCGAATACCCGATTAACCGCTACGCCATGGAAGTAAAACGCCAGCTCGATGTGCTCAACCGCAACCTGTCGACACGGCGTTACCTCTGTGGCGACGAGTACACCATTGCCGACATCGCGACCTGCCCCTGGTATGGCGCACTGGCGACCCACAAGTTGTATGAAGCAGGCGAGTTCCTGGATGTTGATTCCTATACCCACGTCATCCGCTGGGCGCGCGAGATCGAAGAGCGGCCGGCCTACCAGCGCGGCCGGCGGGTCAACAGGACCTGGGGGCCTGAGGAACTGCGGGTGCCGGAACGGCATTCCGCCAGGGACTTTGACATCGGCGGCAGTTAGAAAGGAGGCAGAATAATTCAGCCTATTGCGATCTTCTTTCTGGCGGAAAGTGCCACCATGCGTACGCAACCAGCATGCCGAATACGGTATAGATAAGGGTAAAGACCCAGAGCGGCGCTTCATAGTACAGAACCCGCTGGAGCCAGTACTCTATGAAGCTGGTCGAATAGGCGGCTTCGCCGGCCTGCCGCCGCAACCAGGATTCCAGGACCGTGAGTGGACACAACTCGCCCAGCCAGGCCTGGGCTACGACAACGGCAACCGTGGCCAGGTGGGCGAGGCGAAACAGCAGTGAGTTGACCCAGCGCCAGTGCCGGATATTTCCTATGAAGACCAGGGCCAGGCCGCCCACAACGAACACCACGACCGCAAAGTGGGTCACAAGCACCGCGTCTGCGAGAAGGCGATATATATGAGGGTCGGGCATTGGCTGGGCCTACGATTTAAATCGGCTTCCCGCTCGGGATTTTCACTTGCTGCAGTTAAACAGGCCCGGGTTGCGCACCTGCATGCTGCCATTGGCCTGCTGCACAAACCCCACTCTCATGCGAGTCGCGGTCGGGGGGACTGTAAACGCGACTGTCACTTCCATCCAGTCTGTCGTCCCCAGGCGCGGTTCATGTGCCATGGTACTGTCGAAGACAAGCCTGTCGCCGCCGGTGACCGGGTCAGGGTCGCCCCAGACCAGCACCTGCAGGCCACCGCCCGGGTCAAAGCCATGGCCGGGGCCCTCTGTATCCAGGGCCAACCGGATCTCGCTGCGAAAAACCAGGGATGCACCCTGCAGCTCCCTGGCCCGAGGGGCCTGGAAAAAGCGAAACCAGGGCTGGGTGCCGACCTTCTCAATGGTGAGCACACCGCTGTCGACGCGGGTAGAAAAGGACTTCTCTCCCGCATGTTGCCCGCTGCTCCACGGGCGCAGGCCGGCAGCTGGATCACTGCTGCCGAAATCCAGATTGGCCAGCAGATTTTCACCTTGCAGGCACTGCGCGGCGGAGACGTTGCCATCACTGGTTGCCTCGCAGCCAATCAGCAGTGCCGCAATCACCGGTACCAAAAATCTCATCGACCCTGAATCCCCATATTAATGGCTATGTAGCGCCCGGTGCCGCCGAGTGCATGCCCAAACGAGCGAGCCCGGACCCGACCTATCGGCGACGGCTAATGTTCTCTTTAACATCCGTGCACCTGCGCCGCAACCATAGAATTCGCCAGCTGTACGGGATCTGTACAGCCTTTCCGCTACCAGGGGGTACACTTGGATGCTGCCCTGGAAGCCAGGGCATAACATAATTGGCCGCCGGAGTAAGCCCGGAAAAAAGGAGATCAAGCTTGTCTATCGCGGTGATTGGTGCGGGCATGGCGGGGGCGGCCTGTGCCAGGGCATTGACGGAGCAAGGCGTGGAGGTGGCTGTGTTCGATAAGGGCCGCAGTGCCGGAGGCCGCATGAGCAGTAAGCGCACCGAACGGGGCTACCTGGATTTGGGCGCGCAATACTTTACCGCCCGCAGCGATGCCTTCATTGCACAGTGCAATACCTGGGCGAACACCGGTTCCATAGCTCGCTGGGAGGGTCGTTTGGCCGCCTGGGAAGCAGGTGAAATGAATCCATCGCCGGATGACACCAAACGCTATGTCGGAGTGCCCGCCATGCAGGCGCCGGTTGTGCAGTTGCTGGAAAATATCAGCCTGCACACCGGTATGCAGATAGAGCAGCTGCAGTTTGACGGTGCTCGCTGGTTGTTGTTCAGTTCGGGCCGTTGCGTTGGCAGCTTCGGCCGCCTGGTTCTGGCCATTCCGCAGCAACAGGCGGCACAACTGCTGCAAGCGTTTGTCTCGTCCCACCCCGAACTCGCAGCGTTGTTTGCCGCAACGGCGTTGCTGCCATGCTGGGCGGTGAATATTCAGCTGGAGCGTCCACTCTGGCCTTATGATGGCGTTTTTGTCAAAAGCCATTCCAGCCTGGGCTGGCTGGCTCGACAAGCCTCCAAGCGGGGACGCTGCGACACGGAGGACTGGCTGCTGCACTTCACCCCGGAGTTTTCTGCACGTCACCACGAGACCAGTGCGGTCGAGATCGCACAAATGGCGCTGCTGGCACTCCAGGAATTGGCTGGTCAGGACCTGGCGGGCAACGTCAGCCACTGCCATCGCTGGCTCTATGCGCAGCAGCAGGCGGATTTCCCGGTAAAAGGGGCAGTTTACCTGCCGCAACTGTCACTGGGCCTGGCGGGGGACTGGCTCAATGGCGGCCGGGTAGAGAATGCCTGGCTCAGTGGTGTGCAACTGGCAGGGGAAATACACCTGTGACGCGGTCGGCGCTGGTAATGGGGGGCGGCAGCGGTATTGGGTTGGCACTGGCACTGCACTATCGCGCCAAAGGCTCAACGGTCTGCGTTATCAGCCGCAAGCCCGCTGTCGACTCTGCCGATGTGCACTGGCTGCGGGATACACTGGAGTCAGAGTCCCACAGCGCCGCCACGGTAGAAGAGGCGTTGCTGCTGCAGCCTGATACGATCTTTATCTGCCATGGGGTGCTGCACGATGCCAGGGCGATGCCAGAGAAGACCATTCGCCAGCTGGATATCGACGTATTGGCCGCGCGACTCGCCACCAATGTGCAGGTGCCGGCGCTCTATCTCAAGTTGCTCTTCCCGTACCTGTGTAAGCGTCCGGATATCAGATTGCTGGCACTGAGTGCCAAGGTCGGCAGTATCGGCGATAACATGCTGGGCGGCTGGTACAGCTACCGCATCAGCAAGGCTGCCCTGAACATGCTGATCAGGAACCTCAGTATAGAAGTAGGGCGACTGAACAAAACCGCCAGTATTGTGAGTGTGCACCCGGGCACTACCGATACGGAGCTGTCAGCGCCCTTCCAGAGAAACCTGCCCCCAGGCCAGCTGCAAAGGCCCGAGAGCACTGCAAGTCGCCTGGCAAATGTTGCCGCTGGATTGGGTCCGCAGCAAACGGGGCTGTTGCTGAACTGGGACGGGAGCGCATTGCCCTGGTGAAGGGTGCTGATGATCATCGCAACTGCACTGCTCTACGATGGTGCTCGTTTTCAGGCGGCGGGCCGCCAGCCTTCCGCCGGGTTGATACGGTAGTAATGCACCATCGCATCGTACAGCGCAGGATGCTCCGCGCGCAGTGCAGCGGGGCGTTCATAGAATAGTTCGGTCACCACCGCGAAGAATTCCGCAGGGGAAGTCGCACCGTAGGGATCGATCAGGGTGTTCACGCCCGCCTCGACGGCCTTGCACAGCTGCGCATAGGTTGTGCCGAAAACCTTCGACCAGGTGTCATAATCCTCGCGCTGATAGAGCAGCGGCGCACCGTCGGCTGTACCGCTCTCCTGGTCCAGTTGGTGCGCGAACTCGTGCAGTACCACATTGTAGCCGTCGTCGTCGCGTGCCATGCCACGGCGTACGCTGTCCCAGGCGAGAACCACGCGACCGTTCTCCCAGGAGACTCCCGCCAGGGTCGCGTCCGGATGGTGCACCACGCCACTCTCATCCCGCGTCGGGATGCGCGAGCGGAACTCTCCTGGAAACAGGTAGATCCAGCGCAGCTCGGGATAGCCGTTGGTGGGTCGGTTGAGGAGTAGCAGGCAGGCCTGGGCTGCTATGGTCACCCGCATTTCGTCGGTCACAACGAGCCCGTCGCAGCCGATGAACGCTTTTTCATGCAGGAATGCCTTGAGCTTCTCCTGCAGCTCGGATTGCAGCACTGCCGGCAGGTTGCGGTAAAGGGCTAACTGCCCCAGTAGCGCAAGCCAGGCGGGCGGGAGGGGACGAGAAAGGCTGCTCGCCAGCCGCTGGCGCGGCAGATAGACGGTGAGCAACCAGGTCAGGGCGCCGCCGACGGCAACCAGGCCCATAAAAAACCAGGGTGACATGCAGCAAGCTTACCCTATGCCACCTGGCAGTGAGAAGGTGGCCTTGTGATGAACCAAGCCATGCGTAGGGGAGTGCGCGGTGAGCGATATGCCCTACAGCAAGCTGTCGATCGCCGCCAGCAGTTCCTTGCTGTCAGGAGCCGTGTTGCTGCCAAAGTGCATGACGACTTTACCCTCGCCATCCACCAGATACTTGTTGAAATTCCAGCTCGGCGCTTGCGTTTGACTGGCCAGTTCGCGGAATACCGGATTGGCTTCTGCGCCACGCACATGCGATGGTGCCAGCATGGTAAAAGTGACGCCGTAGTTCACGTAGCACACCTCAGCTGCCTTCTCCTCGTCCTTCGCTTCCTGGCGGAAGTCATCGCTGGCGAAACCTACCACCTGCAGACCTTGCTCCCGGTATTTCTGGTACAAAGCCTCCAGTCCCTTGAACTGCGAGGTGTATCCACAGTGACTGGCGGTGTTGACGATTAACATTGGCTTGCCGGCACTGACCTGGCAAAGATTGACGGAGTCCTTGGAGTGCAGCTTGCGCATGTCCTGGTCAAGGTACCCGGGACAGCTGGCGAATGCCGACCCGGCAGTCATAAGCAGTGTACAAAGTAGTAGTGTGCGAACCATATGCGTTCTCCTCGAGAAGTTGACCCGGCCTAAGGACGCCACAAGCATCTGAGAAGCGCGGGTTTGGTGACCATCGCTGACACCTGTGCATTTTTGCTCACCAGATGGCCTAAGTAAGTTACATAATCAGTGTTCCAGGTGAGGGCCACCTCTATACCGCCCCGCGAAATTGTGGATCGTCACGCTTCGCTGGACAATCTCCACACGCACGCTGACGCGCCGCTGAATTCAGCTGATGCAAGCTGCTGCGACTGCCGCTGCTTCTCCGCCTCTTTGAATAGCGCGACGGTCATGCAAATGCCGCCGGTAATCAGCAGGTGAACCGCCCAGGTGATCCCGAACTGGAAGATAGAGAAGAAAGTGAGGCTGAACACCATACTCCACATCCATCCCAGCACCTGCATGAAGTAATGCTGTGATGCGAGATCGAGATGCCGAAGGGGGTTATGCTCATTATTCATTACCGCGTCCCAGCTATCTACCACGAACTTTTTCATTGATGTGTCCCGGTTCTGATTGAAAGTCAGGAACTTACGTCAAGGGTTCGGGGTTGGATCACTGCCTGTGAATTACAGAATGCATCAGCCCCCCGCATCGCCAGACGATTTGGACTCAAGTCCTTCGATCGCTATCGGCGGCACAGTGTCCGCAGTGTCGAATCCCAGTACTCGTGAATAGAAGTAAAGCTCCGCTTCCAGCGAGCGGATCTGGTTCTCGGCCTTGCGAAACCCGTGTCCTTCCCCGGCAAAGGCCAGGTAGGCGGTGGGGATGCCGCGGGACTTGAGCGCCTCGAAGATCATCTCCGACTGGTTGGGCGGGACGACGTGGTCATCCAGGCCCTGCAGCAGCAGAAGGGGCGACTTGAAACCATCGAGATGATGGATGGGCGAACGTTGCCGGTAGAGGTCCCGGCGCTCCGGGTAGGGGCCGATCAGCTGGTCGAGGTAGCGGGACTGGAATTTGTGGGTATCCCGGGCAAGGGCCTCCACGTCGCTGACGCCAAAATAGCTGGCACCTGCGGCAAAGGTGTCATGGAAGGCAAGGGCCGCCAGGGTGGTGTAACCACCGGCGCTGCCTCCGCTGATAATCAGGCGGTCCGGGTCCGCCAGACCCCTGGACGCCAGCCAGTTGGCGCCTGCCACCGCATCCTCCACGTCGAAGATCCCCCACTGCCCGTAGAGCGAACGGCGATAGTCACGGCCGAAGCCGGTGCTGCCGCGATAGTTGAGATCGAGTATGGCGAAACCGCGGCTCGTCCAGTACAGCTGGTTGAGCTGGAAGGTCGGGCTGCTGGCCGCGGTGGGCCCCCCGTGGACGGTGACGATCAGCGGCGGGGCGCCACCGGCGGGGCCCTGTACACCGGGATTGGTCGGGGGCAGGTAGATGCCATGCGCTTCGCCCCCCTCCCCGGAAGGAAAGCTGACAAGGCGATACTCTGGTATCCAGTCCCTGCCGATACCTGTATCCCTCGAAGTACGGATCACACGGGAGTTTACACCTGTGAGGTCGGTTTCCAGCAGTACGGGCGGTGCATCGGCAGTCGCGTTGATGACAAACAGGCGCGCACCCGCCGGCAGGAAGTCGTAGATGGCGGCGCTGTCGAGGGGCAGTGTGTTTGTGCTGGATTTCTCCGGGTCGATCAGCACCAGGGAATCGACACCACCCCGGTTGAGCTTCGCCAGAATTTTCCCGCCCCGGAGCAGGTGGTAGTAGCTGTCGCCGATCGACCAGTCCGGGCCGCCAATTTCCGCCTGGGTGATACCCGTCGCCACGGCGCTGAAACGGTCCGCCTCCACCCGATAGATTTTCCACCAGTTGTCCCGGTCGGAAATGGCGTAGAGCTGGCTGTCCTCGCTCCACTGCGGATTGATAATCGACTCGCCCTCACCGCTATTGTGCCGGGTCAGTGCCGCCAGCTGCCCCTGCTCACCAAATTCCGCCGACCACAGGCTGGTGCTGTCCCAGGGCATATTGGGGTGACGCCAGCTGGTAAAGGCGAGTCGGCTGCCGTCCGGTGACAGGCTGGGGGCGGATACAAAATCGCTGTCTGCAAACAGTACCTCGCCCTCGGAAACACCCTCCAGGGGCAGGGCAACCAGCGAGTTGTGGGGCTCAGCCTCGCCCCGGTGGTCCTCGCGCACGCACAGCAGCCGGGCACGGGTCCGGTCGAGGACACAGCCTGCGTAGCGCAGCTCCTGTGCGGGGGTTACAGGCTGGGGTTTGCCGCCGGGGACCATGCGGTACAAACGCTGGTCCTGGAAGTTGGAGAACCAGATGGTGTCATCCGCCACGAGTACGTTGCGCCCGCCGTATTCCTGCACCCGGGTCCTGGCATTCCAGGGCTGCGGCAGGACTTCCTCCGGCTTGCCACCGGCAGACCTGCGCATGATGGTATTGCGACCACCCTCCTCGGGACGCGATTCGACCCAGTAGAGGTAATCGCCATCAACACTGAGAGCACCGAGGCCGCGGCTGCCCTCCACTACCGAGGCGGCTGAAATCGGCGAAGGCCATGAGCCATAGGGCAGTGCCTGCTTCATATCCTCTACCTCCGCTGCGGAGTCGGCGCTCGCCAGCCCCGTGGCGATGGCAAGCGTTACAACAATGGCACAGACCAATCGACTCACTGGATTCTCCCGCCTCATCTGTCACCGGGATAAAGTGTAGGACAAATCAGAAAGCTTACCCTAAACGCCCTTCCTTTGGTCTTGCAGCAGGGTTATTAACGCCACGACGGTCGACTCCACGCCCGCGCGTACCGCGGGCTCCGGAGAAATTTTGAATAGCGGCGAGTGATGGCTGGGCACCGGCGGGCCGCCGGATTTGGCGCGCTCAAGGTCCTCCGCCGGTGTGCCGCCGATGGCCCAGTAAACACTCGGGATCGACGGATCCACCGTAAAGAAGGGAAAGTCCTCGGCGCCCATGCCTTTGGTGGGATTGTCTACGACGGCGTT
>CAYTDW010000014.1:0-13794 GCA_964436585.1 uncultured Halioglobus sp.
ATTGAGGTGGCAGACGTAAAGGAAGGAGTTTATACCATGGATATGCTTGTCAGGTTATCCAAATGTTAAACCTTGATTGCGCACAGATATTGCTCTTTTGACCATATTTCCAGTTTCGCGGAATAAAACCCCGCATCTCACCGCGCACGTTTGGCGCCGCGAGTTTAAAGCACTACGAGGAAAATAATTTACTCAAACTCGAATGAATAATGTCTAACACACATAGCATTACCGCTCATCTTGTTCCTTTCGCCAAGCAATTGAACAGGTCTTCCGTTTGGTTGACAGGTTTATGGCTGTTACAGGTTACTGCTTACACATTGCAGGATACTGCTATCGACGAAATGCTTGTGCGTGTGGTGCCATTAATTGTCTTTATCATTCTAGGATCGAGTTGCTACAGTTTGTTAAAAAGAAATACAGCAGGATTTTTTACTCCACTCCCAATTTTCCTTGCGTGGTCTGCTGTTGTTTTCGGTATCGGCCCATTGTTTCGCTGGTTTTCACCGGGTACGCCGTATCGATGGTATACCAAAATATTTCCAAGTGATGTGTCGTCTTACGCTGGTGTAGCCCTGCTAAATACTACTGGACTGCTGTTGACGTTGATCGGGACAACGCTCACGTTGCAGCTCATCTACTCATTGGACTCCAAAAGGTTACCTAATCCTCAGCCGGGTGCGGGGGTGATGATGCACCTGACAGATCCAGCTGTACTGCTGACTACAAGAAATTTAAAGAAAATGGCTTTTATTTCCCTATTTCTGTCTGCAACCATACGTATTATTCAGTTTCCGCTGGGCATTGATCTGCATATACCGGGATTTCTGTCCTTTGTTGTTCGCTTTGGTTGGCTGGCGGTTTTTCTATTCGGAATTATCGGTGGGCGCAATCAGGGGCTTGCTCTTGTTTTGGCGATAGCTACTGCAATCATGGAGGGCACTATCGGTCTGGCTATTGGAATCCGCACTGAAGCTGTCGCACCGTTAGTGCTACTCTTTGCGGGTTACTACGTTGGCTCAAGATCTCGCAAAGCTCTGATCCTGGGTCTGATATTGGTAGTACTCGCACTTATGTTTGTTACGCCGGTTGTAAAGACCGTGCGCGAGATGACCTGGGGTGGGAGCTATGCCGGTAATCGGACAGAGGTAGTAATAGGCGCTGTCGCCGCACAGGAAGCTGGCGACGATATGGATAAGGGCACCGTTTATTCGGTTTGGAATCGACTCGACTACTCGTCATGGCAGGCGGCTATGATGGATTTGTATGATAGGGGAAGGCCTGGCAGTACTTATCGCTACATTTTTTGGACATTTGTGCCACGATTTTTGGTGCCGAACAAGCCTGTATTCGCTATCGGTCACGAAATCGGTCGCACAGTCCTTGGGGTTTCCGGCTCATCTTCTTTCAGCGGCACTGTCTTTGGTGAAATGTATTGGAACGGTGGCTGGTTCGCTGTCGCCCTATCGTCACTTATATTTGGCCTGCTTCTGGGTGCTATTACGGCATGTAGTTTATGGTTATTTTTAGTTAAAGGTAGTGTCTTTGCTTTCCTGATTGGTCTTACTGGTATTCTTTACGGCTTTATAGTTGATGACACATTTTCAGTGGGCGTCGTTGGAGGAGGCGTGATTTTTTTGGTGCTAATCGCCGTGGTCTACTGGATACCCGGTTTACTATCAACTAGGCGTATAAAAGTGGCGGACTGGAAGAGTTCCTCGACCATCTAGTATAGCCAGCCACATTTCACAGCAGAATTTCTTCTTTGGTCGGATTTTCACTTTTGTTTGAGGATACCTGAACAGTGTGCGGCCACGCCGGAATCTTTGTCTATAAGCATAATTCATGCTCCATCGACCGCGAAGAGTTAGGTCGAATGGGCAAGAATATGATTTCTCGTGGACCAGATGCCGAGGGTGACTGGTACTCGCCCAATGGCAGTATAGGGCTTGCTCACCGGCGCCTGGCCATTATCGATCTGGATGCCAAGGCCAACCAACCCATGCGTGGTTCTGATAGTGCGTTGACCATCGTATTCAACGGTGAGATATATAATTACCGAGAATTGAGGCAAGAACTCGAAAACTTGGGCTGCAACTTTCTTACTCAGAGTGATACGGAGGTGCTACTTCAGGCCTACGCTCATTGGGGCGCCGCGGCGTTGAACCGCTTACGTGGCATGTATTCTTTTGCAATCTGGGACGATAGCAAGCAAAGTCTCTTCCTTGCGCGAGACCCTTATGGCATCAAGCCCCTTTATTACTCAAACGACGGAGAGTCTTTCCGTTTTGCCTCTCAAGTGAAGGCCCTTCTGGCCGGCGGTGCTGTTTCCCGGGAAGCCAGTCCCGCAGGTGTTGCCGGCTTCCTGTTAATGGGCAGTGTGCCGGAGCCGCATACGGCTTACAGGGATATCCTTGCCGTCCCTGCAGGCTGTCATTTGACCGTGGACGCTAATGGGGTTGGTGAGGCTCAGCGATTCTTTTCAATTTCCGACATCTGGCGGGAGGCTGCGGAGAACCCCAGGCTATGTAATGCGCAAGAGCTTCAGGCATTGGTGAGAGCTTCAATGGCCGACACCATAAGGCATCACACGATAGCCGACGTTCCGGTCGGGGTGTTCCTGTCTGCAGGAATAGATTCAGGCGCTTTGTTGGCACTGATGCGCGAGCAGCAGACGGCGAGCATTCAAAGCATTACGCTGGGTTTTGCGGACTTCAAAGGCACGCAGAATGACGAGACGTTGCTTGCCGCGCAGATCGCCCAGAGATACGGCAGCAGCCATACCACCCGCTGGATCGAAGATGGGGAGGTGGAAAGTGATTTAACTACCATTCTGGCGGCGATGGATCAGCCGAGCGTCGATGGAGTAAACACCTGGTGGGTGAGTAAAGCCGCGCACGAGGCCGGTTTGAAGGTGGTATTGTCTGGCGTGGGTGGCGATGAATTGTTTGGTGGTTATAGCCATTTCGACGTTTTACCGAAGTGGAAGAAACAACTGGCGCCTCTGTATGCGCTACCCGGTTTGGCCCCCTTGGGTGCGGCCGCGCTGGTGAACCTCGCCCGAATCGAGTTCGCTCCGCCGAAGGCGGCCGCCCTTGCCCGGTATGGAAGTTCCTTTGCCGGCCTATATCTGGCAAAGAGAGGGCTGTTCATGCCGTGGGAGCTGGCAGGCCTGTTGGGGGAGGAGTTTGCCAGTGCGGGGCTGGAACAACTGCGGCCACCGCAGTTCATTTCAAACGTGATCGGCAAAGAGGTGAATAGCGGCTACGCGGTTGTCGCGGCACTGGAAGCCAATTTCTACCTCAGGAACCAACTGCTGCGTGATTCCGACTGGGCCAGCATGGCCCACTCGCTGGAATTACGAACACCACTGGTCGATGCCAAGCTGTTGCAAACACTGGCGCCGGCGCTTGTAACAAGGCCCTCGGGAATGGAAAAAAAACGCCCCCTGGCCAACGCCCCGAAAAATTCACTACCAGGCAACATTGTAAACAGGCCAAAAACAGGCTTCGGGCTGCCCATGCAGCGCTGGCTGGACAATTCACAGGTTCTAGACAGTTGGCGCCGTGTTCCAACGTTAAATAACCCCCGCTGCCACTGGTCCAGGCGCATGGCCTATTCGCTGGTCAGCGATAGGCTATGACACTGTTTGACTATAAATGAAAGTTGTTCAGTTCTTGCGCAAGCCTGTTGAATTCTACAGTGTCGAGCGGGTCTTTGAGGATATCAGGCCTGCACTGCCAGAAGACATCGACGTTTGCGTGTATGTAAATCCCTTCCCCTCCCGAGGGCTCTGGTACCGCGTCCTGGGTATGTTGAGCGCGGCCCGGCACCAGGGTGATATAAACCATATCACCGGGGATATTCACTTTCTGAATATTCTGATGCGCAAGAGAAAGACGATTCTGACGATTCTTGACTGCGTCTCCCTCGAAAGAACCAGTGGCATCAAATACATGATATTGTGGTTTTTCTGGTATTGGTTGCCTGCGAAGCGGGCTGCGGCAATAACGGTTATTTCGAAGTCCACGAAAAAAGAACTGGAGGCGCACCTGGGCCCGGGCGATTGGCCCGTTACAGTTATTCGCTGTCCGGTATCACCTGAGTTTACCTTCTCGCAGCCAGGAGGTGACTGGGGGTGCCCTAGAATCCTGCAGGTGGGTACCACCGCGAACAAAAATGTAGAACGCGTGGCCGCCGCGCTTAAAGGAATGCGTTGCAAGCTGGTGATTATCGGACCATTGTCGCCCTCGCAGCTCCAGGCGTTGGCCGCAAATGAAATTGACTATGAAAGTCACGTGGGGATCAGCCGAGCGGCCATCGTGGAGGAGTATCGTAAATGCGACATTGTCATGTTTGCCTCGCTTTACGAGGGTTTCGGCTTACCGATTCTCGAGGCGCAGGCAGTAGGCCGCCCTGTGATCACCAGCAATCTGTACTCCATGCCTGAGGTGGGTGGAGATGGGGCATGCTATGTGGATCCGCTCAGCATTGAGGAAATTCGGGCCGCGGCGGAAAAAATTGTAAATGATGAAGACTATCGCAGTGCGCTGGTACAGCGCGGGCTGGCCAATGCCGAAAAGTTCAGCGCGGAGGTCATCGCGCAGCAGTATGCTGGGTTGTATCGTCGGGTTTACGAAAGGCGGTTGAAGTAACCGGCGTGAGTCCTGATGTAGCGCCGGGCGCCAATAAGCCAGTGATACTCACCTTCGTTCGCTTCTACTTGCCAGGTTTTAAGTCCGGAGGTCCTGTTCGTACAATCGCAAATATTGTTGAAGCCCTTAGCGATGAGTTCGAATTTCGCATCGTCACTCAAGACCGCGATGTGCTAGACGATAGCCCATACTCTGATATTAATCTTTCACAGTGGAACAAGGTTGGTAAAGCTTGGGTCTACTATGTCCCTATTGGAGAAGTCAATATTTGGGCGTGGAGAAACCTCATCAGAAATACACCCCATGACTTGATCTACCTCAACAGCCTGTTCGCACCCTGGTACTCACTAATGCCGTTGATTGCAATTAAGCTGATGAACGCATCGAGAAAGCCTGTCGTGATTGCACCGCGTGGAGAGCTTTCTCCAGGAGCCGTGGATATAAAGAAGTGGAAGAAAAGGCCGTTCATTATCGTTGCCAGGCTATTGGGCTTTTATCGCAATGTTTTATGGCATGCCTCAACAGAGGATGAAGCGAGACTTATCGGAGAAAACATCGGGGCGGCCAGCAATATCGCTATAGCAGTCAATATACCCGCAAATAATGCTGAACATAGACAAAGAGAAACTATATTGCCAAGACCTAAAGGGGTGCTTCGTCTTGCATTTTTGTCCAGAGTATCCAGAAAGAAGAATTTAGATTATGCGCTCAGGATACTGGCTAAGACGCCTGTCCAAATACAATTAGATATCTGGGGAATACTCGAAGACAAGGCATACTGGGCGACATGCCAGGATCTGATAGCTGCGATGCCAGAGAATGTCACCGTGCGCTACTGTGGTGAGGCATCTCCCGCCGAAGTGGTTTCCTTGCTTTCAGGCTATGACCTTCTGTTTCTACCTACGCGCGGGGAAAACTATGGGCATGTTATTGCCGAAGCCATGTCTGCAGGCACCCCTGTACTCATTTCAGACCAAACTCCCTGGCGCGGTCTATATAAGAGTGGAGTCGGCTGGGACCTGCCGCTCGAGGAAGACGGGCATGGTTTCCTGCAGGCGATTCGGGAAGTAGGCGATAAAACGGAAAATGAGTTAGCGCAATGGAGAGAGCGAGTTCGGAAATATGCAGAGCATCGCCTGCGCGATGATTCCATCCTTGAGTCGAATCGGCAGCTTTTTTTGCAGGCGATGGGGGCTTTGAAGCCCTGATGTGCGGCATCGTGGGGTTCTCGGGGGATTATGCCCCGGGCTCTCTGGAACCTGCGCTGAACGCGATTGCCCATCGCGGCCCGGATGATTCCGGCGTGTTTGTCGATGCGGCAGCCGGCATAGGGCTGGGGCATGTGCGGCTGTCCATTCTTGATCTTTCGCCCGCGGGGCACCAGCCCATGGTGGCTGCCGATGGGTCGGTGGTCATTGTCTTCAATGGCGAGATTTACAACTTCCGCGAGCTGCGCGCACAACTGGAAGCAAGGGGCCAGGTCTTTCGCAGCCACTCCGATACCGAGGTGCTGCTGGCGCTCTACCGGGAACGGGGCGAAGCCATGCTGGGCTTGCTCAATGGCATCTATGCCTTTGCGATTTATGACCGGGCCGATCAGTCGCTTTTCCTGGCCTGCGACGCAATGGGCGTCAAGCCGCTGTATTTCCATGAGGGGAAGCGGGGCTTTGTTTTCGCCAGCGAATTGAAGGCGCTGTTGGTATGCGGCGACATCCAGGCCTCACTGGATGTGGTAGCCCTGTCCCGGTACCTGGGCTTTCTCTGGAGCCCGGGCGGGGCCACGCCATTGCAGGGCGTGCACAGGCTGGGGCCGGGCGAGGCGCTGTGGGTGAAGGCCAGGCGCATTGTCCGCCGCTGGCAGTGGGCCGAATCGACGTGGACCAGGCAGGGAATTGGCCCGGGGCACGCCGCGAACGGCCACACCGCGATGGGCGCGGTGGAAGCGATTCGGCAGGTACGTGAAGGGGTGCGCACCGCCGTGCATCGCCAGATGGTGGCCGATGTACCGGTGGGTGCGTTTCTCTCCGGTGGCCTTGATTCCAGTGCCGTGGTGGCGATGGCCCGGGAAGTGTCTCCCAACATCGACTGTTTTACGATCGATACGGGCACGATCCGGGATGCGGGTGTGACGGATGATCTGCCCTATGCGCGCCTGGTTGCCAGGCACCTTGGGGTGAAGTTGCATGAGATTCAGGTGGATTCGGCATCCATGGCGGCGGACCTGGAGCGGATGGTGTTTCAACTGGATGAGCCGCTGGCTGATCCCGCGCCCCTGAATGTGCTCTATATCAGCCAATTGGCGCGGTCGCACGGGATGAAGGTGCTGCTTTCCGGCGCGGGAGGCGATGATCTTTTCACGGGTTATCGCCGGCACCGGGCTTTGCTGCTGGAGCGCTATTGGGCCTGGCTGCCGCTGGCAATGCGGGCGGGCCTGCGCACTATGAGCAGCCACCTTGGCCAGCGCGGCGCACTGGGGCGGCGCATCACCAAGGCCTTCGCCCATGCCAACTCTTCGGCTGACCAGCGGTTGGCCAGTTATTTCCTGTGGGCCGACCCGGCGCAGGTGCAGGGCCTGTTTGCCCCCGAACACCGGGCTGCACTGGCAGGTGAAGCAATGACCGCGCCGCTGGCAGGCTATCTTGAGTCACTGCCTCCCGGCCTGGCGCCCATGCAGCGCATGCTGGCCCTCGAGCAGCGCTTCTTTCTTGCGGACCACAACCTGCTGTACACCGACAAGATGTCGATGGCGGCCGGGATCGAGGTGCGAGTGCCATTTCTGGATAACGACCTGGTCCGGCTGGCCAACGCGCTGCCGCCAGGCATTAAGCAGCGTGGCTCCGAGGGGAAGTGGGTGCTGAAGCAGGCAATGGAGCCCTATTTGCCGCACGAAGTAATATACCGGCCCAAAACCGGCTTCGGCGCGCCGTTGCGACATTGGCTGCGGCACGAGCTGAGGGAGTTGGTAGACGACACGCTGTCGGCCGACACGCTGCGCCGGCGCGGTCTGTTCGACCCGCAGGCAGTTGCCGCCCTGGTGGCCGCTGATCGTGCCGGCCGCGTCGACGCCGCCTACACCATCCTGGGGCTGGTGTGCATCGAGATATGGTGCCGCCGGTTTCTGGGGGCGGCGGCATGATTCTGTTTTCTGGCCCGGTAGCTGGCCCGGGGGGGGGGAAGGGAACGCATTTAATTTTAGTAAAATAGATGTGATCCCCCTTTTCGACGGGGCGCGGGGGTAGGGATAGGGCAGTGTACCGTGTCCGCGCTGGCGATATTTGATGGTTTTAACTTTGTCTCAAGTCAACCATACTGGGTTTATGAATCGGTGAGTCAGGAAGGATTCCAGGGATATGAACCGTCTCACTTGGGAAAAGCTGCTTAATGGGGTTCGCAGGAAGGACTTGCATAACGGCCGTGAATCTATGGGTACCGGCGCAAATCGAACCGAGGCCGAGCGGGACTATGACAGGATACTCTTTGCGACCCCAACACGCCGCCTGGCAGACAAAACCCAGGTCTACCCGATGGAGGAGAATGACTCAGTTCGCACTCGTCTTACACATTCCCATGAGGTCAGCAATCTGGCTCGAAGTATTGGAGTTCGTCTGGCGTTTGAGCACGCCGAGGCAGTATTTGGGCCGGATCATGAAGCGCTTCAGGTCAAGCGGATCGTACCCGCGATGCTTGCAGCGGTAGGGCTAGCGCATGACCTGGGTAATCCGCCATTCGGCCACCAGGGTGAAGTCGCAATAGCGCAATGGTTTTCGAAATTGAAAGCTGAAGTGCCAGAGCTGACAATAGCTGACGACTTTCTGGCATTCGACGGTAATGCCCAAACATTGAGGTTACTCACACAACTTCAGGTCTTGAACGATTCTTTCGGTCTGAATCTGACCTGCGGGACTCTTGCTGCGCTGATCAAGTACCCGAGCGTGTACGGTGGCGACAAGCGCGGCTTCAAGAAACATGGGGTTTTTCAGAGCGAAGCAGGCATCGCCGCTGAGATTTGGGAGCAAACCGGACTGTGTACCGGTCAGCGCCACCCATTGGTGTACCTCATGGAAGCCTGTGATGACATTGCTTACTCCGTGATCGATGCCGAGGATACTGTCAAAAAAGGCTATGCTTCCTTTTATGATCTGATGGATTTTCTCGAATTTTCCGCGCCAGAAGATGCTGTAATCAGGGACGTTGTCAATGTTTCGCGGGAGAAGAATAAGGAATTCAAGGCTGAACAAATAAGTTCGCGTCAACTTGATGATATCTCCATGCAAATGTTCCGCGTCAAGGCGATCGCTGAGATGGTACCGGCAGCCACCAATGTGTTTGTGCAGAACATTGATACCATAATGAATGACGAGGTCGATGCCAGTTTTGAACTGATCAAAGAGTCGCCTTGTGCTGCGCTTTGCCAGGCTGCCAAGAAATTTGATATCCGTTACGGCTTCCAGCATCGAGATGTTTTGAAACTTGAACTGACGGGCCAAAACTATATTTCGGAAATGCTGTCCAATGTCTGGCAGTCAGTGAGTGACGATGACTCCAGCCACATTGCCTATGATCGATTCGTATTCGGAGATATATCGGAAAACTACCGTTTGGTCTATGAGAGATCCCCTAAGGATGTTTATGCGAAATGTCAGCTCGTATGCGATGTCATTTCAGGCATGACTGAAAATTACCTGGTGAATCGCTGCATGGAATATAGAGCGTTACAACATGAGATACGCTGACCCCAATCCTGTTAGCTCTTTCGCTAATCTCCGCTCACGTATTGAGCGTTTGCTGTACGGCGAGTTGCCGGCGTCAGCTAATAGTTTTCAGCTATCGTTCGATATCGAGCCACCCGGTGGGGAGCACCAATTTCCTGAGCTGCCGGACAGGCATATAACCGCATTCCTCGATTTTCTGGCCGCATTGGCACCCGGTGGCGATCTTTATCTCTTCGGTGGTGTTTTGCGTGACATAGCGCTGTTTGGGCAGCGCGGGTTTCACTCCGATATAGACCTGGTGGTGGACGGGGATTGGGAACCTTACATTTCTTTCCTGGAGGCCAAGGGCGCAAGTAGAAACCGTTTTGGTGGTTATCGTCTGCTTGTGGATGGCTGGCCAATAGACATCTGGAGCGCTGAAAGAACGTGGGCTATCTCCGAGGGTTACGTTGCCTGGTGTGGCATCAGTTCTCTACTGGAAACGACGGTCCTGAACTGGGACGCGATATTGATGAACTGGCGAACTCGTCGCTTCCTTTGCAGTAATGATTACCTGGGGCTGCTGCGAGACAGAATTCTGGATGTCGTACTGGAACACAATCCAAATGCGCTCGGGATGGCTGTCCGGGTCTTCCGTCATTTGAGCTTGAAAGATGCACGCTTGATATCGCCAAGGGCTGCGCAGTATATGGCGCGCTGCACCCGCGAGTATTCCTATCACCAGTTGGTTGACAGTGAACTCAATAGCTACGGTGATCAGTTTATCGAAGCGGGTATTTACCAGCTATTCCGGGAGTTAGAAATTCACCAGCCGGTTATATGCAGGGGTGAGTGGGAAGCAGCCAAAGAGTCTTTGTTGCGTCAAGGTGTAACCATTACACAAAAGCAGGGGCAGTTTTCACTTGTAGCAGAGGTATAGTTCTAAAGATGTCGGCAATTTCACCGCTGCAAGGGAATCCTGGTGAACTCGGTGGCCCCAAGTCACCACGGCAAATTAAACGCTTTCGCGGCTGTTAAATTACATGCGCGGCACAGAGGCACTATCGCCTGTCACGAGCACCAGAACATCAACCTGCTTTTTCAGGGCCAAAGATGCGATGTCCAAACCAATTCGCACATCTATGCGCCTTTGTTGCAGATAAATGGGTCCGCATTTAATTTTAGTGCAGTAGATGCGTCACCTGTTTTCGTTTTGACAAAGGCAAGCCCATGTATTTGACCGCGAGTCCTACGTACCGTCGTGACCTGGACGGGTTGCGCGCCATAGCGGTGGTGGCGGTCATCATTTTCCATCTTGGCTGGCTACCGTATGGTTATCTCGGTGTGGATGTCTTTTTCGTGATCAGTGGCTACCTGATCACGGGAATCATCATCAAGGAAGTTGGTGAAGGTCGCTTTACGCTATGGCATTTCTACCAGCGACGTATCAGGCGCATCTTGCCGCTGGTTACGTTCATAACCGCACTCTCGTTGGTCATAGGGTGTTTGGTAATGCTGCCGGATGACCTCGAAAACCTTGCACAAAGCGTGGTGGCGACCAACCTTTTCGCCAACAACATTCTCCTGGCGATCACCACTGGGAATTACTGGGACGTGGTGAATGAATTCAAACCGCTGATGCACACCTGGAGTCTTGGCGTCGAGGAGCAGTACTACATTTTCTACCCGATGATTTTTTTGATTTTCGGCGCGCGAAGACTTGAATGGAGCCGCACAGCAATAGCGGCGCTGGCCCTTGTCTCGCTTGTGCTCTTTCTGCGTGAGCTGGCAGAACACCGGCGGTTTTACTTTTTACAGTATCGGTTCTATGAGCTCGCTGCCGGCGGGCTTCTCGCGGTGCTATTGAAGAGTCAGGTTGCCCCAATCGCAGGTTACGGCATATGGATAGTGCTGTTGCTGGTGTTGTTGGTAATGGAGTTACCGGCCCTCTCGGCAGATGCCCGGCTGCTGCTGACCCTGGCCTCGACGCTTGGCATCCTGGCATCAGACAATTTTCGTGATAGTGTGGCCGCCGCGCTGTTGACCAATCGTCTTGCGGTGTTCATGGGGCTAATCAGTTTCAGTCTGTACATGTGGCACCAGCCTCTGTTTGCCTATGCCCGCTACTTCGTCGTGCCGGTGATTACCCCGTTGGTGGCACTGGCGCTCACGACCCTGACAGTGATACTTGCAGTACTTACCTACCGCTACATCGAGCAGCCATTTCGCGACAAGAAGCGCACGTCGACTTATACGGTACTTGGTGTAGTCGGGCTGGTGACTCTTATTACGACAGTTGGCGGGCTGTTCCTTCATGTGCGAGGAGGGGTCGTAAGAGACGTTCCAGAGCTTGAAATAACGGTGGCAGAATCGCAGCGGGGCCTTCATGCCCAGTACAATCACCGGATCCACGCAAGAAACCAGCCATTCCCAACTGATCACCGGCTTCGCGTGCTTGTAGTCGGGAACAGTTTTGCGCGGGATTGGGCAAATGTTCTGCTTGAATCGAGGCATGGGAAATCCATCGATTTGAGTTATGCCCCGGAGCTGACTGAGGATGCGCTACAGCGTGCGGCCGAGGCGGATGTCATATATATCTCGACCGCTGACTACGACACTGTGGCGGCAGCCGGATTGGCGATGGACCGCGTGTGGTCGGTAGGCACCAAAAGCTTTGGCGAAAGCAGCGGTTATTTCTACAACCGGCGTCATATGCCGGGTTACTGCGGCCAAAGGGCTGTCCCTGAGCCCCACGTAGTCGAAGCTAACGCCTGGCTGGCCGAGTCATTCGGGGCGCGCTATATCGACCTTATGGCGCTTGTCGCTGACGCGAACGGGACGATGCCGGTTTTTACACCGCAATGTCTTTTCATTTCCCAGGACACCCGTCACCTTACCCGGGCCGGGGCTGCATTTTTTGCAGAGTTGCTGGACGACCAGCTTGCGATGCAGTTAAAGAGCGGGAAATGGGGCTAGTAAAACGGGACGCATTTGATGGGGCGGAGTTTTTGTGCATCACCGGTAGGTGGCTTACTATTGATTGTGTACAGGTAAATACGAGTATTTTTGGTGGATGCTTGCGACTTTCCTCTGCTGCTATTGGCACCATGCTGCAGGCCGTAGTTTGTTCGACAGGCTTTACTAGGATGAATGCACGCACGTCGGACCGGAAATTCCGCAATTGCGTCGTTGGGCGGCTATTGAGAAAGGTATCATATATGTTACTATACACGTCATATGATAGAGGTTAGAGAGTACCTCGATACTGAAGGAAACAGCCCTTATGCCAAATGGTTCGATCGTCTGAATGCGGCTGCGGCCGTCAAAGTTGTTACAGCCGTCCATCGGTTGAAACAGAATAACTTCTCGAATGTGAAAGGTGTTGGTGCCGGCGTCTATGAGTATCGAATTGATTTTGGTCCCGGCTATCGGGTTTACTTTGGAAAGGACGGGAACCGGTTGGTGATATTGCTCGCGGGTGGTGCCAAGAGGCGCCAGAATGCGGATATATCGGCTGCAAAAGGGCACTGGCACGACTATAAGCGCCGGAAACAGCGAGTGACGACGTGATGGCATTGACGAGAGATTTTAAGGACACCATTCAGGCGCGCACCCAGCGGGATCCAACATTTCGCAAGGCCCTGCTGGAAGAGGGCGTCGAATGCCTGCTCAACGGTGACGTCGACACCGGCAAGGCGGTGCTGCGCGACTATATCAACGCGACGATCGGGTTCGAGGAACTATCTCGGGTGTTCGACAAGTCGAGCAAGAGTTTCATGCGCATGTTCGGGCCAAAAGGGAACCCCCAGGCAAGCAATCTGTTTGCAGTGATCGGCTATTTGCAGCAGCAGGAAGGCATACACCTGGAAGTCAAAGCTCGGAAGGTGGCCTAGAGAAACGTAAAAGCGAGCGCATTTATGTCGAGACAATAGATGTGTCCCTTTTTTTCCTTGATCTATGTCGGCTCTGCAGACTAACCGCCCGTGCTATCCTCCCGAGAGAAAATGACGAGAGTGTGCTAACGCCTCGAAACTGGGCCAGAAGTAATTCTAACAATGAAGCAGATATTCCAGGATTTGAAGTCCGGCGAAACCCGTGTCGAGGCGGTGCTCTGCCCGCAGGCAGCGCCGGGCCAGCTTCTTGTCCGCACGGTCACTACCCTGGTCTCTGCCGGCACCGAGCGCATGCTGGTGGATTTCGGCAGGGCCAACCTGGTGGAGAAGGCGCTGCAGCAACCCGACAAGGTGCGCCAGGCCATTGACAAGGTGCGCACCGACGGCCTGGCGCCCACGGTGGAGGCTATTCGCGCCAAGCTGGACCAGCCCCTGCCCCTGGGCTACAGCAACGTGGGTGTGGTGGTGGATAGCGGGGGTACGGATTTCGCCGTGGGGGAGCGGGTGGTGTCCAACGGCCGCCACGCGGAGGTGGTGCGGGTGCCCGTAAACCTG
>CAYTDW010000015.1:0-13450 GCA_964436585.1 uncultured Halioglobus sp.
GGGGGGCCGTCGCCAGATCATCACCCCGCAAGTGATTTTCGAACATATCCGGTGGCTCGCTGATATGATCATCCACGCTGATAAGTACCATATCTTTCATTTTCATCCCATTTCCTCCACGTCCTACTGAACTGTAACCTGAACAATTCCCAAGCTCAGGACGTCTGTCACCAATCCCACACCCCGACCCACAGGGCCAAATCATGCCACGGCAAACAACAGGGCAATTGTGGGCTCGCTAATAAACAACGTCGTTGATCTATATCAACGACGCACCCGTTTATCCAGTTAGTCTACGCATAGTAGAACGAGGTGATTCCCATGAGCCCTGACCCTCTCGGTGCGGCTGTAAACGACTTGTCACATTCACCGGCTGTCGACGCTGATTGGCCGATCAATTGGCGAACGCTGTCAGGGGGCCTTGGGGTCGGCCGGTATACCGACCCGGGATTCGCCCGGCTCGAGTTCGAAAAGCTGTGGAGCAGGGTATGGCAGGTCGCCGCGAGGCTCGACGAAATACCGGTAACAGGCGACTACACCACCTACAAGATCGGCGGGCAGTCGATCCTGCTGGTGCGGGTGGATGCGGACACCGTAAAAGCCTATTACAACGTCTGCCCCCACCGCGGCACCACGCTGGGTGATGGCTGCGGGCATTATGAAGGCGGCAGGATTATCTGCCCGTTTCACGGCTGGCGCTGGGACCTGGCGGGCAATATCCAACTGGTGCTGGAGCGCAATGAGTTCGCCGGTGGCCGGCTGGAGGACAGCGATGTCGCCATGCGTGAAGTCTGTTCGGTCGTCTACGCGGGCTTTATCTTCATCAATCTCAGCCGGGATCCGGAATCCTTTGACGACTTTATCGCGCCGATGCGTCAATTCCTCGACGATTTTGTGCTCGGTGATATGCACCACATCTGGTGGAAGAAGTGCGCCCTTCCAGCCAACTGGAAGGTCGCACAGGAAGCGTTCTATGAAGCGTATCATGTGTCCGCCACCCACCCACAACTCGAAAAGGTGGGCAGCGAGGTGGTCTACGGCGATCGCACCGACGGGGAGATGTTCTACCAGGGTCTGACTTACGTCGCCGAAAAAAACGGCCACGGCTACTTTTATGGTGGCGAAAAAACCCCTATCGCGGGGCATGTACAGGAGCCCTCCGACAGCCTGATCGACGATATGGCCGCGCGCATGAATCTCACCGCCGAGGGGTTGGGCGCGATGATTCTGAAGGACGATATCGACCTGCTGCTGAGCCTCAAAGATAAAGACCTGCCCCCGGACGCCAGTATGGGCGCTGAATACGTAAAATTGCAGTACGAGACGGCGGCCCGACAGCAGCGACCCATGCCTAAAATGACCCCGGAGAATATCGGCCGGTGGGGAGGCGTGAACATCATATTCCCCAATCTCCTGATTCTGGCTCAAGCGGGCAATGCGGCCATCTACCGGGCGCTACCGCATCCGACGGACCCGAACCAGTGCACCTTCGAGATCTTCTCGACAAAGACCTATCCGGCGGCGGTAACGCCGCCGCGGGCTGAAGTTCAGATCGCAACCGATGCTTCAGACCCTGAACAACTGGGCCTGATCCCACGCCAGGATGTCGGCAATATTCCGCGCGTGCAGGAGGGCCTGCTGTCCGGGGGAATAAAACATATCTGGCTTGCCGAAAAGCAGGAGAGCCTGATCATGAATATGCACCAGCAACTGGATACCTATCTGAGATCCTGAATGAGCCAGGGCGGCTTTCGGGCCGCCACCGCAAAAGATCAGCTTCTCTCCTTTTCCAACCGCCTCATAGCCAATTCACGCAATTCGCCGGTTTTCACCTTGGAGCTACCGGTCAATTCCAGATCGCTTTCATTAAAAAACAGCACCCGTCGTGGAACCTTGTAACTGGCAAGCAACTGTTTGGTAAAGTTGCGGATCTCCTCTTCCGTAAGGGACACTCCGTCCTCCGGCACGATACAGGCCACTACCAGTTCCCCCAGCAATTCATCCGGAATACCGACCGTTTTGGTGACTTTGACGCCCGGGCACCGGGCGATGACGGTATCAATCTCAACGGGCGACACATTGGCACCACCGGTCTTGATAATGTCGTTCAGCCGCCCCTCCCAGTGCAGGCGACCCTTGTCATCGATAAAGCCGCCATCCCCGGTGTGAAAGAAGCCATTTTCGTCGACGGTTTCGTCCATGGGGACACCGATATACCCCAACATCAGGGTAGGACCTTTCACCACGATTTCTCCCTGTTCACCCAATGACACTGTTTCGCCACTCAAGGGATCAAGGATTTTGATGATGGTACCCGCAGTCGGAACGCCGTGGCTGTCTTCGCTAACGTCGTCCGGTGTATTGGCCGGAAACAGGGAGCAGAGAGTGAAGGTTTCCGTATTACCGTAGGCGTGGGTGGCATCGATCCAATTGGAATTGATAGTCGGGTGGGCGGCGATAGGCGAATTGACATCGACATATTTCATCGAGGAAAGGTCGACTTCAAGCCAGTTTCTGGCATCTGTCAATTGCTTCCATTGATGCGGCCAGGCAAACAGGTACGTCGCCCTTTCCCGATCCATCAACTCGAGTGCCTCATCGGCCTGGAAGGTTCGCTGCAGAATCAGCGAGCCGCCGGATGAAAGCGTGCCACCAATCGCCATGGAAAAATTTCCCGACCAGAAAAAGCCATTTGCCGACCAGCAACGTACATCATCACCAAAATCGAGCCACTTACGCCAACGCCACAGCTGCAGGCAAACACCGCGATGGGCGCTGAGAATACCCTTGGGCTTTCCGGTCGAGCCTGAAGAAAACAACAGGATTCCAGGGTCCGAGGGCGCTACGCTGGCCATGGTACTTTCGACGAGTTCCGGCTCCACGATCTCTCCGCGGGAAAGGAACTCACTCCAGCCTTCCAGAACCCCGCTCCCCTGTTCCCTGTCGACCGTCGCGATATAGCGAAGAAAGGGAAACCTGGCCGACTGCAGCTGCCCAGGTGCTGCCGTTGCAATCCCCGGCTCGAGTTCCGCAAGCATCAGTGCGAAATCCCGCTTGAGCACTTCGCATTCCAGTAACAGCACTGAACAGCCGGAGTTCCGCAGCAATACTTCCAGCTCCGCCGCCGTCGAAAACGTACTCATGGCGGTGGCGACACCACCGGCCAGGGCGGTACCGAATGCACTCGACAAAAACTCCAGCCGATTGGTCATCAGGATACCCACTCGAGCGCCCTTGCCGATACCGCTTGCGAGCAGCGCGCGCGACACGGCGACGGAGCGCGACCAGAGTTCGTCATACGTCCAGCGCTCGATTCTGTCACCGTTACGCAATACGGCGGCCTCCCTGGCACCGAAGCGATCCGTGACTTCCTTCAGGTAGCCGCCCAGTGTCAGCGCGCCAATGCCCTCCTCCTCGTTCAATGGTATACCCCGAATAATCGACAGGCGCTCTGGGGAAATTACGGATTCGGTCATATTACTTCCTCATTTTTCCTTGAAAACGACCGGCCGAAACGCGGGTCATCAAAAAGATTGGTGTTCAAGCCCCCTTCCACTGCGGGCTGCGTTTCTCGGCGAAAGCCCTGGGCCCCTCCTGCGCATCATGGCTGTGATAGCAGTACTCTGATGCATGCCTTGCGGCCTGCAGCGCGGCCGAACGTCCCATTTCAGTCGAAATCATCACGGTTTCGCGTGCGGCCCGGACCGACAAGGGCGCACCCTCGAGTATTTCTGCGGCCAGGGCAAGGGCGGTAGCCATCAGCTGCGCGGGCTCCGCCAGGCGGTTTACCAGCCCGATCTCATATGCGCGCTGTGCTGTAATCGGCCTGCCGGTCAGTAAAATCTCCATCATGATTCGCTGGGGTATCATATGGATAAGCGGTGCCGCCCAGGGCGAGCTGCGGCCAACTTTGACTTCCGTTACAGCAAATTTCGCGTTGCTGCTGGCGACGCAAAGGTCGCAAGCCTGGGCGATCATCCAGCCCCCGGCGAACGCAACGCCATTTACCGCGGCGATGGTGGGTTTTGATAGTTCAATCGTATCGTAGGGCAGTGGAAACATGTCTCGCGGGGGTACCTTAAGTCCGGTTTCTACCATTTCCTTGAGATCGCCGCCGGCACAGAACGCTTTCTCACCAGCGCCGGTAAGAATCGCCACGCGCAGTTCAGGGTCGCGTTCAAAACGATCCCAGGCCTGGTAAAGCCCGGCGCGGATATCCCTGGCCAGGCAATTGCGAGTCTCCGGACGATTCAGGGTAATGATGGCGATACCATCATCGCGAGCCTCAAACAGTACGGCGTCCCCGTTGGGCATTTTCTCTGTCATTAGAAACCTCTTTGCTGGATGATGTGGGCTTCGCTGGAGAGCATCTCCTGGAAATCCGGGTGGGCGATGGCTATCAACCGCCGTGTGCGTTCTGCCAGGGTTTGGCCCTTCAGCTCCGCGGCACCGAATTCTGTGACAATGATATCGACATCACTGCGAGCGGTCGTGACCGGCCCGGAAAGTCTGACCGTGATACGACTGATGCTGCCGCCTCTGGCACTGGCGGGCAGTGCGATAATGGAGTGCCCACCCGGGGAACGGCCGCCGGCGCGCACAAAGTCCACCTGGCCGCCGGTGCCACCAAGGTAGGCTGCACCGCTCTGTTCAGCGTTGACCTGGCCGGTCAGGTCAACTTCCAGTGCGGAATTAATGGAGACCAGCTTTTTTAATTGCGCCAGCACTGCCCCGTCATGGGTGTAGGCAGAGCTGCACATGCGAATCAACGGATTGCGGTGCGCGAAATCATAGAGACGCCGGGTGCCAATCAATGCGCCGTTGATGGAAACACCCCTGTCAATAGACTTGCGGGCGTTGGTCACGACGCCCGCTTCCACCAGATCCACCAGTCCGTCTCCCAGCATTCCGGAGTGCACCCCGAGATCTTTACGGTCATATAGCTGCCGCAGAATGGCATCGGGGACGCCACCGACACCGGTTTGAATGACGGAGCCGTCCTCGATATACCTTGCGGCATGGTTGGCAATGGCCTGGTCGATGTCACTGATCGTGGCCGCCGTCACCTCAACCGGTGCGCGCGAGACCTCCACGGCACAATCGATACTGGAGGCCGGCAGCATTTCACCGAGCGTGAACGGGACCTGGTCATTCACCTCCGCAATGACCACCCGCGCCTTGTCCACGGCCGCGCGCACGTGATCGCTGATCAAACCGAAGCTGTGATTGCCATTTTCGTCGGCCGGACTGACCTGTACAAACGCGACATCACAGCCGATATCGCCGGCCTGGATCATTGGCCCGATCTGACTGATATGACAGGGGATGACACTGAGTTTGTGTGCCTTCGTCAGGGTGCGCAGAGCACCGATGGCACCCATACTGGCCAGTGAAAAGCTGTCCGTTGCCTCCGGCGTGAACAACCCTGAAAAACTGGTGGCGATAAAGACCGACAGATTGCCGATGTCGCGCCCCTGGGCAATCAGTGCCTCGACCAGCGAGGTCGGTTCGCCACAGGCCTGCCCCATGACGATTCTGTCTCCAGGGCGCAGGAACTGACCGAGTTCCAGTTGCGCCGCTGTGGTAACGACACTCACAGGCGACCCGCCGACGCCAGCAGCGCTTTTGCGCGGGCGAGGTGGGGGCGGTCGAGCATCGCACCCTTGTAGCCTATGGTGCCAAGCCCGGGGTTGGCCGCGAACAGATCGACTATTTCCCGCGCTGCGACCAGTTCCCCTTCGCTCGGCGTAAAGGCCTCGTTTATGACATCCACTTGCGCCGGGTGAATCGCCAGCATGCCGCGGTAGCCATCCCGACGCACTTTTTCTGCCCGTCTGCGAAGACCCTCCAGATCACGAAAATCACCCTGAATGGTTTCAATCGGGGCAACACCCGCCGCGGCCGCACCCAGCAGGCACAGGCTTCGCGCTAACTCGTAAGTGAAGCCATAGCCGCCATCCGGATTGCGGTTCTCGCTGGCCCCGACGGCATCCGCCAGATCTTCCGCACCCCAGGTCATGGCGACGACCCGTGGCGCATCCTTATAGGCGCCGGTGGTAAACATCCCGTCGGCGGTTTCAGTGACCAGCACGATCACTCGGGTCGAGCCGGGCTCAATATCGTTGGCAACTTCCAGGGCCGACAGATAGTGGTCCAGTAATTCCACGTCCCGGCGCCCATAAACCTTTGGCAACATGATGCCCCCGGGGCGGCCAGGCATGACCGCCACCAGGTCTTTCAGGGTATGGGGGCCGTCCAGGGGATTGACCCGAACCCACAGTCGGGCCCTGCTCTCTTCCGGCTGGGCCTGCAGGAAAGCCAGGACCATCCGGCGGGCCTTCGGCTTCTCCTCTTCGGCTACCGCATCTTCCAGGTCGAAAATCGCTATATCGGCGGCACTGGCCGCACATTTCTCCATTTTCCGTTCGCTGTCGCCCGGGGCGAACAACCAGGAACGGGCGTTGAAACCAGAAACATCGGTCGTCATATTTCCCTACCATTTCGACTAGTGGCGTCACGCTACAGAACGCCGTGAATATTGCCGCGTGAGCGGTCAGTAAGACTTCGGCAATTCCAGCACTCTTTCTGCGATAAAGTTCAGAATCATATGCGGACTGACGGGCGCCGTACGCGGGATAAGGACTTCGCGCAGATAGCGCTCTACATGATACTCCTGCGCATAGCCCATGCCACCCAGCGTCAGCATGGCGGTATGGCAGGCCTCAAAGCCGGCTTCGGCGGCCAGGTACTTTCCGGTATTGGCCTCAACCCCGCATTCCAGTCCCTTGTCAAACCTGCTGGCGGCATTCATGACCATGAGATTGGCGGCTTCTACCTGGGCCCAGCACCTGGCCAGGGGATGTTGAATGCCCTGGTTCATACCGATAGGCCGATCGAACACGATACGTTCTCTCGCGTAGCGCGCGGCCTTCTGAATGGCAATGCGACCAAGGCCAACGGCTTCCGCGCCGAGCAGAATCCGCTCCGGGTTGAGACCCTGCATGATAATCCTGAAACCGTCGCCTTCGGCACCGATGCGATCCGCTTCCGGAATAAACAGCTCGTTGATGAAGAGCATGTTCGAGCCAACCGCGTGGCGACCCATCTTGGGAATGAGGCGCGCTTCGATCCTGGACTTGTCAAAATCCGTGAAAAACAGTGACAGGCCCTCGGTCTTTCTCTTGCATTGCTCGAGGGGGGTGGTACGCGCCAGCAACATCATCTTATCGGCGACATGGGCGTTGGTAATCCAGATTTTTTCACCATTGACACGGTAGCCGCCGTCGCACTTAACTGCCCGGGTTTTGAGTTTGGTGGTATCGAGGCCGACATTGGGTTCAGTCACGGCAAAGCACATTTTCTGCTCGCCCGATAGAACCGGAGGGATCATGCGCAGCTGCTGTTCCCCGGTACCAAAATGGGCGATGGGTTCAAGGCTGAATACCGGGCCGTGAATACTGGAGGCAGCGGTCATACCGCCGCCGGATTCGGCTACGGCCTGCATCATGATGGCCGCTTCGGAAATCCCCAGGCCAGCTCCTCCGACTGATTCAGGCATGGCTACACCGAGCCAGCCGGCGTCTGCCATCGACTGGTGGAAGTCGAATGGAAAAATACCCTCCCGGTCGCGCTCAAGCCAGTAGTCGTCTGAGAACCGGGAGCAATGCTTCAGTACCGCGTCTCGAATATTCTGTTGGTCATCAGTGAGAGAAAAGTCCACCGTTACGGTCCTTTTTCAGACAGGGGTACCGGAAAAGCCCCCTGCGTCACAATAAGGGCTGTTATTGAACACCTTCCTCTTTCGCAGTTATACCCAGCCCCTGCAGCACTTCCCGGGTATGTGCGCCAAGCCTTGGGGCGGGGCCAGCAACGCGCCCGGGAGTTTGCGAGAACCAGGTAGGCACTCCGGGAAAACGTATGGGCCCGTTCGGCGAATCCACCGTCTCGAAAAAGTCTACCGCCTCCAGGTGCGGATTATCGAACAGGTCTTCAAATGTGCGGACGGGGGCCGCCGGAATTTCCAGAGAGTGCAGCAGATCCAGCCACTCCTGGGTGCTCCGCTCCAGGAAAGTTCCAGCCAGCAGGGTATAGACCTTGTCAATCTGCGGTGCTCGCTTCTCCAGAGTTGAAAACTGCTCCCCGGCCCATGGCGGCTTTACTGCATTGATAAATGCGGACCACTGCTTGTCGTTGTAAACCAGCGCGGAAATCTGTCCATCCCTGGTACGATAAGGTTTGCGATTGGGTGCGATCGCGCGCGGATAGCCCGCAGGACTTAAAGGTGGATCGAACATTGCACCATTAGCATGCTCTACCAGCATAAAGGCGGCCATGGTTTCAAACATGCTGACCTCCACTTCCTGCCCCTCGCCGGTTCTTTCCCGGTGGAACAGGGCCATCATGGTGGCATACAGTGCGGTCATTCCGGCTACCTTGTCCGCCATAATCGTACCGACATAACCGGATTCGCCGGTCAGCTGCTGCTGCGCAAAACTCAAGCCGCAATCGGCCTGAATGGTATCGTCATAGGCGGTGTAGTCCCGGTAGGGGCCTCGTCGCCCGTAACCGTAACAATTTGTATAGACGATAGAGGGATTGATTGCCGCGACGTCTTCGTAACTGAAACCCAGCCTGGCGATCGCCTTGGAACGCATCGAGTGAACAAACACATCACCATGGGCAATCAGTTGCCGTAAAGTGGACTTACCTTCGTCTGATCGCAAATCCAGAACCACACTGCGTTTGCCTCGATTCACGTTGACAAAAACACCACTCATGCCGGGCTCCGGCCCTACTGATATAAAGCGGGTGCTGTCGCCACCGGGAGGCTCAATTTTTATTACATCTGCGCCCATATCGGCCATAAGCTGGGTACAGTAAGGCCCCATCACCATTGCCGTCAGATCGACAACGCAAACACCCGATAACGGGCCCTTAGCTTTCACCGAATTCACTCCCGGCATCTCACTTGAGTTTTCGCGGCATACCCGCGCCCATGTACTTCGCCAGGTTGCGATGTAGATTGGCGGTACAACGCTCCATATAGGGATTAGGCTTGGGGCCGCTGAATCCGAGTGATTTCATCCCCTGTTGAACTGCAGCCATATTGGAGAAGTCCTGCGACAGGACGTAGCACCAGTCCTCGGCGGTTGCCTCGCAATACTCCCACTCTGTCTTCGGCTCTTCTCCATCGGGGAACAATTCGTAGACAGCACCTTCGAAAATACACCTGTCGGGATCATAGCCACAGGGCCGGGCGCTGTAGCACAGCATGTTATTCACGGAGTGCCCGATCTGGAAATTTGGAAACACCTGCCAGGCAGTACCGCTCTCGCCGACATGCTTCGGGTCGACTATCGGCCAGACCACACCGCGCGCATCATCATCGCGGCGCGCAGAACTCAGCCAATGCTGGAGCACCTCGCCGGCAGGCGTTCCCTCGGGCAGTTCATCCTTCAAGCGCAGCGCCGCATCAACCAGGGTCTGTGTCGTATTGGTATTGGCCTTTTCCCAGGTATAGACCTGCATTTCCGCAGTGGCAATGCGCGGATCCTTATTGGTGCCAACCCGCAGCTTTGCAGACTGGTTTTCATCCATGCCCTTGGGTGCATCATAACCGAGATTGCTGTGCTTGCCCTGCGCCCTGCCCCAGCCACGGAACTCGCCGAACTCGTTGAATTCCGGATGGGTGGTTTGTACATGATAGGTTTCGTTAAAGGCTTCCAGCGCGACTTTCCAGTTGCAATCGAATATGCCCCACTTGCGCCACCTGACGCGCATGTTCTGTAACTCAAAGGGCGCCAGCATGGTGGCCACGGGCCCCAGGTAGTCGAGCAGGGGCTCACAGGCGGTATCGAGATTGATCCAGATCCAGCCACCCCAGGTATCGACAGTCACCTCGCTGAGGCCGCTACATGTATCCAGCGCGCCGTTCCAGTCGTCCTTGCAGGGTATGCGGATGTTTTCCCCATCCAGGCTGAACTGCCAGCCGTGGTAGGCGCAGGCGAACTTGGATTTGCGACCGCGGGCATTGCGGGCGCCCGCGGGGGTATCGATGAGGCGACGGCCCCGGTGCGGGCACACATTATGGTACGCCTTTATGGTGTCGGCGGCGGTGCGCACGATGAGGATGTTGTCGTCGAGGATTTCATAGGTGAGGTAATGGCCGATTTCGGGAATATCTTCGACGCGGCCGGCTTGCTGCCATACTTTGCGCCAGAGCTTGTCGCGTTCGGCTCGCGCGTAGTCTGCCGAAATATAGGCCTCGGGTGAAAAGGTGACTGCCTCTACCAGCTCCTCAGCGGTTTCGATAACCTTGCCAAGATCACTCATCGTATCCTCACGTTTTCCTTGCCATGCTACCAAACGGGCAGCAGGCCCCGACTTCGAGCATCAAAGATCACATATTATTGTTTTGGATATGCCAGGTGCCGCTGCTGCCGGACTTTACTTTGAAAAAATATGTCCAGACGTATACCACCATAATTTTTACATTCGATCAATAATAACAGGGCATTGATCTATATTTTTCTTGAATTGTCCGTACAAATATGAATATTATTCCCGACAATTCCCACCCTTAACCCCAGAGGGACGCGACAGTGATGGAACCCGGTGCTGAGCGCGAAGCTGAAACCAGCCCGGATCGACTCGAAGCTCCCGGCGCTACCCGGGAGGCAGCAGGACATCGCGGGGAGAAATCGAAGTCTCCGCTGTATGTCCAGGTTGCCCGCGCACTGCGGGATGAGATCGGCAACGGCGCATACCCGGTCGGATCCCTGCTGCCGACCGAGGACAGCTTGTGCCAGCGCTTCTCGGTAAGCCGGTACACCATACGCGAGGCGTTGCGACTGCTGCGCGAGGATGGTCTCGTCTCCTCCCGCCAGGGAGCCGGCACGACCGTCATCCCACCGAGGTCTGCCGGGACCGATATGCAGCAGTTCATGTCGATCGACGACCTGCTGGCTTTTGGAACCGATACCCGGCTCGCCATCGCGTCGATCAAAATCGTCACTGTCGATGAGAAACTCGCAGCCCGAGCAGGCCTCAGTACCGGTGAGGAGTGGCTGCAGGTCCGGGGACACCGGTATTCCGCAGCCCCGGATGCGCCATTATGCTGGACCGAGATGTATATCAACCGGGCATTTGCGGCCGTGGGCAGGTTGCTACAACGCCACAGCGGCCCGATATTCCCACTGATCGAGGACCTGTTCGGCCAAAGCGTGGTCGAGGTAAACCAGCAGATTTCCGCCACCCTGATTTCGCCTGAACTGGCGGCGGCACTGAAGGTCAAGGCCGGCTCTGCTGCCCTCGAGGTGAGACGCACCTACAGAACCTCGGACGGGCGCGTTGCCCAGCTTACGTTCAACACGCATCCCGCATCCCGATTCCGGCACTCGATGACTTTGCGGCGGGTTAAAGCCTAACTACCAGACCAGGGGCACAAGCTCGGGACCCACCACGCCGCCCGGGCGGTATTCGATTTTAGCATCGGGTTTCAGGGAGAACTCCGGAACGCGCTGCAACCATTCCTGCAATGCGATCTTGAGCTCCAGGCGCGCCAGATGCGCACCCATACAGCTGTGTACGCCGACGGTAAAGGCCAGGATTGTCTTGCGCGGACGGTCGAAGTTCACCTCCAGGGGATCGGGGAAAACTTCCGGATCGAAGTTGCAGGCGGGCAGCACACAGGTAATCCGGTCGCCCTTCTTCAGCTTCACACCGCGCATCTCGAAATCCTGCGCCACCACACGGCCGGAGAAAGTCACCGACCAGCGTCGCAGCAGTTCCTCGACGATATTGTCGATGTCGCCGGGCCGCGCGATGATCTCCCTGACACGCTCAGGGTTGCGGGCAAGCCACAGCCAGATATTGTTGAGCGTGGCGAAAACCGTGTCGAGCCCACCGATGAACAGAAAGATCACAAAGCCGAAGATCTCCCTTTCGCTCAGGGGTTTACCGTCTGGCGCCGCATGGGCGATACGGCTGATCACGCCCTCATCGGGGTGCGCCTGCTTGTCAGCGATAGCCTGCTTGATATAAGCGACAATATTCGCCATGGCCCTGCCCATGGTCTCCCGATCCTTCGCGTGCAGCAGGTTGACTGCCCACTCGACGAAGGTGTCGCGCATGTCCTGCGGCAGCCCCATGATATCGAGGAATACCGAAACAGGCAGCGGCCGACCAAAGGCAGTCGTGAATTCGCATTCGCCCTTGTCCGCAAACTCGTCGAGCAGGTCCCGGGATCGCTGGCGTATCAGGTCTTCCAGCTTCAGCACTCCCCTCGGGCTGAACAGCGGATCTACGATATTGCGGTACTTGCGGTGTTCAGGCGGATCGATCTCGATCGGGATGAAATAGAAGTAGTCATTCGGATCACGCGGGAAGGGCGTGGCGCCCTCATTGGAGAAGTATTCCCAGTGGCGCAAGGCGAACAACGCATCCTCGTGCTTGAGGAACTGCCAGGCGTTAATGTGCTCGCTCACATCGTAGAAGATGGGCGGATACTTCTCATGCATCCTCGCCATGAAGTCGTGTGGGTTGGCCAGGAATTCCGCACCAGTAGTAAGCCCGCTGGAGAAGACAAGCTCCTTTGGTACATGTGGTGGGATCTGGTCGGGACCGGCACTGCGGGGATAGGCCGGGGGGACGGGGTTGGCCGCGTCAATTGCCATGGAGCGCTCTCCTTATACGGATGGTGTTGGCCTAAAACTGGTGTTCGGGCATGTGGACGACCAGGCCGTCCAGCCCAGCCGTCATGGTTATCTGGCATGACAGGCGGGCGTTTGGTTTCAGTTCTCCATCAGCGCCAATGAGCAGGTCGCGCTCCGCGTCGGTCGCCGGGCCGCCGACCTGCGCCGACCAGGCCTCGTCAATGTAGCAGCGGCAGGTCGCACAGGAGCAGGCGCCGCCACACTCACCGATAATTCCGGGAACGTCGTTGTAGACTGCGCCGTGCATGACGTTTTCGTCGACTGGCACGTCGGCCACATGCGCGGTTCCGTCGGCCTCGACATAGGTTACAGCTGGCATAGCACCCCCTTAGCAAAATTGTAGAACGTTGTTCTCGCGTATCTAACAGGATTGTGTTATAAAAATCAATGAAAATGATTATATTAGGCCAGTGTTTTTTGAGATGACGACGAGGGATTACTACCTCACCTCAAAAATCGGTGGTATATCCAAGAACAACGTTCTCCAATAGTGACTAATGACGCAATCCTCCAGAAGCGACGCCGACGATACCCCCTCCCCGCTTGAGATACCCTCTCGCTGGGAAACCCGTTCCGGTAATCGCGTACTCCAGGCAAGCCGCGAGCAACTGCTCAAACGCAGTCGAAAATTCGTCGAGGCGGCCTACGACTTGCTCGACAAGGAGGGACTGGAGGGCCTGACAATCCGGGCCGTGCTGAGCAGGACCGGCCTATCTCGGCGCGCCTTCTACGAACGG
>CAYTDW010000016.1:0-13332 GCA_964436585.1 uncultured Halioglobus sp.
TCCCACACCGACAGGGCGCGGGCGGCTTCCAGCAGGGCTGTGGCCAGGGCGGATTCGCTCATCAGAAAGAAAAGCTGGTGCTCACCCCCACCACCCGGGGTTCGCCGTACTGGTAATAGGGTTCCACTGCGTAGTCCTTGCGTGGATCGTTGCCGAATTCGCCAAATCCGCGCACATAGTAGTTTTCATCGGCGAGGTTGCGGCCCCACAGGGCCAGTGACCAGCGTTCACCGGTATAACCCAGGCGCGCATTCAATAGCCTGTAGTCCGGTGACTCCAGGTCATGGCGATCGGAAAAGTAGGCGCTGTCGCGACCTTCCAGGTCCAGCCGCAGGTAGAACCCCCTGCCGAAATCATAGTGCCCGCCCACGGCGTACTGGTAGTGAGGCGCCTGCGCCTGGTCGCGACCGGACAGGTCATTGCCCGCGGGGTCGGTGTACTGCTCGAACTCGGTTCGCAGCAGGCCGATATTTGCGAATAGCGCCAGGGCCTCGCTGGCCAACCAGTTCAGCTCGAGCTCCGTACCGTAGTTATTGCCCTGCGCCGCGTTGCTGGTGTAATCGATAAAGGCCGTACTGCCGTCGGGGCGGGGGATGACCAGCGAACCCCTGACCTGCTGGTCTTTGCGGTCCATGTAGAATACCGCCAGCCGTGCCTGCAGGCTGTCAGCCAACAGGTTGCCCTTGAAACCCAGTTCGTAGTTGACCAGGTATTCCTCGTCGAACTGGCGCAGGTCCCGCAACTGTGCGCTGATGTCCGGGTCGTCGCTGGTGTCCAGGCTGGCCAGGATGGTGGCGTTGACGCCGTTGGCGCGATAGCCGCGGGAGACGGCGCCGTACACCATGTGCTCGGCGCTGGCCTGGTATTCCAGGGCGGCGCGGCCACCCCACAGGGTTTTGGCGGGGTCGCTGTCGACGCCGTTGTTGTCCTGGTAATCGGTCAGCCGCCGCTCGATGCGCACTCCGTTGACCAGCTTGAAGCGCTCGCCCAGCTGCGCGTCCAACTGCCCGAACAGGGCGTAGGTGTCCGTGTCGTAGCGGCTGTTGAAGTCGGCCTCGAGATAGGTGTAGCGGCGCTCCAGCTGCTCCCGGTCGCCCAGGTAATAAACTCCGGCCACCCAGTCCGTGCTGCCCGCAAACAGGCGGCCGCGCTCGTTCGACACTATCCTGGCGGACGCGCTGTAGCTGTCGCGGTCGCGCTGGTAGCGATCGGTCGAGGCGTATTCCAGGCCGGGCGCAATACCCACATAGCTCCAGTCCTCGTCGAAGCTGTAGACACTCGCCGTGGTGGCCCCCGTCAGCGTTGTTTGCAGCTGCATCAGCTCGAGTTCCCGCCGCCAATCGATCCCCAGGGCGCTGGTTTCCTGCGTGTCCATGCCGGGCTCATCGGACAGGGTATGGCGGGTATTGTCCAGGGAGAAGGCGTCGTAGCCGTTATCGATGTCAAAGACCATAGCGGTCAGGTCCACGGTGTCCCGCGGGCCCGGCAGCCAGCGCAGTTTGCCGCGCACGGTAGTTTCATCCTGGCCGTTGGTGTCGTCCCGGTCGAGGTAGTCATTCTCGATGAATCCATCGCTCTGGAAGCGGTTGACCGCCAGACGGTAGAGCAGCGCATCGCCCAGCAGCGGGCCAGTGCCCATGACGCCGGCGTTCCAGCTGGCGTAATCGGCGGCGCCGGCCTCCACCCGCAGGCCGGGCTCAGCCTCGGGCTGGCCCGAGCGAATATCGATCAGGCCCGCCAGGGCATTGGCCCCGTGCAGGGTGCCCTGGGGCCCCCGCAGGATTTCTACCTGCTGCACATCGAACAGGGTGCCGGCGCCGCCCAGGCCGCTGAAGTCGATGCCGTCGATGACCAGGCCGATGGAAGGGTTGAGGGGTTCCTGGAACTGGCTGCGTTCGCCCACGCCCCTGATCTGGAAGAACCGCGCGCGTGAACTGCCCCCGGCAAAATTGACATTGGGGGCAAGGTTGAGGATGCCCTCCAGGTGTTGCGCCTCCCGCTCGCGGATATCCCGGGCGCTGATCACGCTGATGCTGCCGCTCTGGCCCAGCAGCGGTGCGGGCCGCAATTCGGCGGTCACCACCACCTCCTCCAGCAGCGGCGGGTCCGCCCACGCGGGGCCCGCCACAGCGCAGAGCGCGGCCAGGGTCTGGGCGATGTATTTCATGGCGTGCGCCTCACAGCGGACTGGACCAAGCCGGTTGGATGCGCGGTAAGGTAAGGGGGATCAGGCGGGCGACACCTCTTCCTACGCCGGCATTAACCGGATCAGGTTCAAAGGGTTCACCATTTTGGCATCTCAGGCCGACTTCAATACTGCGTCAGGCCACCCCCAGGTTTGCATCGCCAGTATAGGGCGCTTACACTGGGTTGCCAATAAAATTGACGATCGGGCGCCCCTGGCAGCCCGGCGCGACGTGAGTAGTAACCATGTTTGATGACAGGGGTTCGTTCAGCGTGAATGAAGAAATCGAGGGCGCACCGCCGGCGTTATCCAGGGCCGAGTTGCGGGAGCGAAGACTGGCGGAAACCATTACCTTAAACCGCTATCTCTACCAGCAGACCCAGCAACTGGAACACATGTTGCTGGAGGCCGGCGACCTTCAGGCCCTGCTGGAAATCCTGCTGGTCAGCATGCCGCGCCATTTCTCCTTCCGGGTTGCGGAGCTGTGGCTGTACGATCCGGAAAATGTACTGGCCGAGCTTATTGTCGGGGGCCAGCGCTATGGCCACAGCCTGCAACTGCAACAGGACGCATTCGTCATGCAGGAGCTGTACGAGCTGGAACCGGATATCGTGCTGCTCACGCCGACCGATACCCGCATGTTCGAAGTGCTCAAGCACGAACAGGGGATTGACTACGCCCTGCTGCTGCCCCTGACCGACAGCGGGCGCATGATCGGCAGCCTGCACCTCGGGCTGCAGGACGATACCCTGGTGGTGGGCGGGCCCGAACAGGAACTGATCGCACACCTGGCCACCATGATCTCCGCCTGTTTCAAGTCCGCGGTAGCACGGCAACAGGTATCCCGCCTCACTATGCTCGATCCCCTTACCCAGATCAGCAACCTGCGAGGCTTCGAAAAAGACATCGCCCGGGAAATCGCCCGGGCCCGCAGGGCGGACAAGCCGCTGACGGTCCTGGTCATGGAGATCGATGAGTTTGACGACCTGTATGACCATTATGGCGAACGCAGTGGCCAGTTCGTGGTCAAGAAAGTCGCCGAACGCATCTCCTCCGACCTGCGCGCGACGGATCTGATGGCGCGCCTGGCACGCTCCAAAATTGCCCTGCTGATTCCCGCCAGTGGCGAGATGCTGGGACAGGAGATCGGCGAGCGGATGCGCGCCGATATCGAGGGCTTTGCGGTGGACGATGGCCGCGGCGCCGTGCTGCAGGTGACTGTGAGTATCGGCATGGTGACCTGGGAGCCACAGCAGTACCCCGCGGTGGACCTGCCCCACCTGGCGCGGCAGATGGAAACCGTGGCGAACAAGGCCCTGGCGCTGTCCCAGGCCAAGGGCGGGAATCGCATCACCCTGTCGCGGCTCAGCACCCTGATTTCCTGAGAGACCAGGCGATGAGTGACACCAACACCAGAAAGCTCGAGGGCCTGTTCGAGAACAACCGGCGCTGGGCCCGGGCCATCAGCACCAGCGACCCCGACTTCTTCGCCAAGCTCGCGGCCCAGCAGAGCCCCGAGTACCTGTGGATAGGCTGTTCGGACAGCCGGGTGCCGGCCAACCAGATTGTCGACCTGTTGCCGGGGGAGATCTTCGTGCACCGCAACGTTGCCAACATGGTCGTGCACACCGATTTCAATTGCCTCACCGTATTGCAGTACGCCGTTGACGTGCTCAAGGTGAAGCACGTCATCGTCGTCGGCCATTACGGCTGTGGTGGCGTGCGGGCGGCTTACGAGGACCAGGACAACGGCCTGATTGACAACTGGCTGCGCAATATCAAGGATGTCCTGTATCGCTCACGGGCGCGCATCAATGCCCTCGCCGACGACAACGCCCGGCTCAACCTGTTGTGCGAACTCAATGTCGTCGCCCAGGTGGCCAATGTCTGCCATACCACCATCGCCCAGAATGCCTGGCAGAGGGGGCAGTCGCTCACCGTACACGGCTGGGTGTACAGCCTCGAGGATGGCCTGTTGAAAGACCTGGATTGTTCGGTGGACAGCATCGAACAGATTCCGGAAGTCTACCGGGTGCAGTCCTGAGCGCGATGCTGCCGCCGCCGGACTGTTCCTTGCCCTGTAGTCATGCCCGGCACCCCGTCCCCCGTTGAGCTGCAGGAGGCGCTGGCCAACGGCCGCCTCTGGCGAGAATTTTGCGACGGCCTGAAACTGGCCGGCGAACAGGTGCTCGCGGCTGATACGCCGGCCGACGACCACACCCGGGCGGAGGGCTATCGCTACCTCAGCCGCCTGCTGCGGCTGGGGCTCGAGAAGTTTGTCGAGTTCGGCGCTGCGGATTTTCCCCAGTTCTATTCGCTCTCCCATGAAACAGCCAAAATTGGCAACGACAACCCGGACAACTTTTACCTGAATTGCGCGGTCGATGGCAGCCGGGAATACCGCATCAGCGGCAACCGGGGCTCGGTCGCCTACCTCAGCATCGAGACCAAGGCCGGTTCCTTCGCCGGGGGCGGGGATATGGCGCCCACCGGGCATGTGAACGTGGACGACCTGGCAGTCGCGGCCAACGGCGACTTCGAGCTGGTTGTCAGCGCCAGGGAACAGGCGGGCAACTGGCTGCCCATGACGGCGGCCTCGGACAATATCCTGGTTCGGCAGACCTTCCGGGAGCGGGCCCGCGAGCAGCGCGCGCAGCTGCGCATCCGGTGCCTGAATCCGCGGGGAAGCGCCGGCCTCGATCCGGCGGAGTTTGCCGGGCAGCTGGCACAGGTGGCGCCGTTTGTCGCTGGCACGGCGGGACTGTTCAGGCAGTGGATGGGCGTGTTCAACAACCACCTCAACCGGCTGCCACCCAACGACCAGCAGATGTGCCTGCGCGCCGGTGGAGACCCCGCCATTTTCTACCACAACAGCCGCTGGCAGCTGGCACCGGATGAAGTCCTGTTGATCGAGTTCACCCCACCGCGGGTCTGCCGCGCCTGGAACTTCCAGCTGTCAAACCACTGGATGGAATCCCTCGACTACCGCTACCACCGGATCTGCGTCAACGACCACAGTGCGGTAGCCCAGGCGGACGGCAGTGTACGCATCGTGGTCAGCCACCAGTGCGACCCGGGACATTTGGCCGGGTCCTTCCCCAACTGGCTCGAGACGGCGGGCCACAGCCATGGCGCCATGTTGCTGCGCTATGTGGCGGCAGAGGATTACCCGCCGGTGCATACCCGGGTGCTGAAGCTGGCTGAGCTGGGGCGTGAGGGAACGGGGGAAATGGCATGAGCGCGCTGGATTTCGACACCGATGCGGTGGTGGCTGCGGCGCGGAGCGTGGATGGCCTGCGGGACTTTGGCGATGACAGCTACCGCCAACCACTGGAAAAGCTGCTCTGGTCCCTGCAGCATGAGGCCCGGCTGAATGCCACGGGCCGCCTGGTGCTGCGCCAGCGCATGGTGGATATTCTCGCCACCCGCCTGCGGGTGCAGTACTACCTGCAGCGCTTCCCGGAAATCGCTGAGGAGGAAATAAACGCGCCCCTCTTCATCGTCGGCCTGCCGCGCACCGGCACCACGATGTTGCACCGCACCATTGCCGCGGATCACCGCATGTACGCGCCGCTGTGGTACGAGGTGCGCTACCCCAGCCCGGCCCTCGACTGGGATTTTACCGCTGAGGGCGATGCCCGCATCGCGGCGGCCAAGGCGGAGATGGCGGCCATTCTGGCGGCCAACCCGGGCCTGCTGGCCATCCACCCCATGGATGCCATGGGGCCGGACGAGGACATCATGCTGCTGGAGCAGTCCTTTTACAGTTTCAATACCCAGGCCTATGCCAATCTGCCCTCATTTGACGCCTGGATCGAGAGCCGGGACCACACCCCCGGCTACGAGTATTTCCGTCTCCTGTTGCAGTTCCTGCAGTGGCAGAAAAAGCGCAGCGGACAGCAGGGCCAGCGCTGGACCCTGAAGGCGCCCCACCACCTGCATTACATGGACCTGGTGTTCAAGGTGTTTCCCGATGCGAAAGTGGTACAATCCCACCGCGATCCGGTGGAAACCCTGCCTTCGCTGACCAGCCTGATCGCCGGCATGTGGGTGATTTACTCGGATGTAGCCGATCCCGTCGAGGTGGGCAGGCAGTGGTCGCGCAAGTTTGCCGGGGGCATGCAGCACACCATGGCGGTGCGCGAACAGCTGGGTGAGGGGCGGTTCCTGGACCTGTGGTTTGAAGATACCGTGAACCAGCCGCTGGCGGAAATCCGCAAGGTGTATGACTTCCTCGGCATGGAGCTGACCGCTGAGGCGCAGGCGGAAATGGCGCGCTGGCAGGCGTTCAACCGCCGCGAGTTGCGCCCCGCCCACGATTACAACCTGGAGCAGTTCGGGTTTACCGAGGCGGGCCTCAAGCAGCAGTTTCGCGCGTACCGGGAACGATTCACGCGCTGAGGTTTCAACGGCAGCACATATTCTGATAAACACACTGGAGAGAGAAGGCACTATGGCGGAACAGAAAGCAACGAACGTGCACTGGCACGAGGGCGACATCACCCGGGAGCACCGCGCGCGGATTCTCGGCCACAGGGGCGCAACCCTGTGGTTTACCGGCCTGTCCGGCAGCGGCAAGAGCACCGTGGCGGTGGAACTGGAGGGTATCCTCAACGAGATGGGTGTGCTGGCCTATCGCCTGGACGGCGACAATGTGCGCATGGGTATCAACAAGAACCTCGGCTTTTCCGCCGAAGACAGGACCGAGAATATCCGCCGCATCGGCGAGGTGGCCAAGTTGTTTGTCGATGCCGGGGTGATAGCGCTCAGCAGTTTTATCAGCCCCTATGCCGCGGACCGCGACCAGGTGCGCGCGCTGCATGAGGCCGCAGGCATGGACTTCATCGAGGTCTATGTGGATTGTTCGCTGGCAGCGGCTGAGGGCCGGGATCCCAAGGGTTTGTACAAGAAAGCGCGGGCGGGGGAAATCAAGAATTTTACCGGCATCGATGACCCCTACGAGGCCCCGGCCAAACCGGAAATTCACCTCCACTCGGACCAGCAGACCCTGGCCGAGGAGGTCGAGCAGATTCTCACCGTGCTGCGCGAGCGCGGCATAATCACTTCCTGAGCAGGAGCCAGCGATGATCAAGCCCCACGGTTCTGACGAACTCAACCCTTTATTCGTGTACGACAGCCAACAGCGCCATGCGCTGCTGGCGGAGGCCGCTACCCTTCCCTCGCTGTTGTTGAATTCCGCTGCGGCGGCCAACGCCGTGATGCTCGGGGGCGGGTATTTCAACCCGCTGACCGGGTATATGAACCTGGCCGATGCCCTCAGCGTCGCCGAGAAAATGCACACCGTCGACGGCCTGTTCTTCCCGGTGCCCATCCTCAACCGCACCAGTGAAGCCGGCGTCAAGGCGGGCAGCCGTATCGCCCTGCGCGATCCCAATGTCGAGGGTACGCCGGTGCTGGCGATAATGGATGTCGAGGCGGTGGAGGAACTCAGCGAGGCCCAGGTCAACTTCATGGCCCAGAAGATCTTCCGCACGCTGGACCCCAAGCACCCCGGCGTGGCCACCTGGAACGGCCTGGGCAGGTTGGTGCTGTCGGGTCCCATCCAGGTGCTCAGTTTTTCCTACTTCCAGGCCGATTTCCCGGATACCTTCCGCACCGCGGTGGAAATTCGCAACGAGATCAAGGAGCACGGCTGGGAGAAGGTCGTGGCATTCCAGACCCGCAACCCCATGCACAGGGCCCACGAGGAACTCTGCCGGATGGCCATGGAGCAACTCAAGGCCGATGGTATCCTCATCCATATGCTGCTGGGCAAGCTGAAGCCGGGTGATATCCCCGCCGAGGTGCGCGACGCATCCATCCGCAAGATGGTGGAAATCTATTTTCCGCCGAATACGGTGATGGTGACCGGCTATGGTTTCGACATGCTCTACGCCGGCCCCCGGGAAGCGGTGCTGCACGCCCTGTTCCGCCAGAATTGCGGCTGCACCCACCTGATCGTGGGCCGCGACCACGCCGGGGTGGGAGACTATTACGGCGGCTTTGATGCCCAGACCATTTTCGACGACGAGGTCCCGCCCCACGCCCTGGAGCTGCAAATCTTTCGGGCCGACCATACCGCGTACAGCAAGAAACTGCACAAGGTGGTGATGATGTGCGATGTGCCTGATCACACCCCGGATGATTTCGTGCTGTTGTCGGGCACTGCGGTGCGGGAAATGCTCGGCAAGGGTATTGCGCCGCCGCCGGAGTTTTCCCGGCCGGAGGTCGCCAGGATACTGTCGGACTATTACCAGGCGCTGGACGCCTGACGCGGGAGTTGCGGTTTGCCGGCCCAGGGGCTCAGTAGTTACGGCGACAGTATGCGGCGGGGGACGGATGCCCTGGAGGCCGCGCTGCGCCGACTCACCCGGCCGGCGGGTATGCGGCGCCTGCGCCAGGGTCTAGTGCTGCTGTTTTCAATCTGGGCTGTCATCGCCCTGTCACAATTGGTCTGGACACTGCTGCCCGACGGCAACAGCCCCTGGCCGGACGATGCGGTGGTGATCAATCCGGTTGCGCTGGCGGCCCCCACCGCCGGCGCAGAGCCGGCTGATCTGGCGCGGGTCCGGGCCTGGCACCTGTTCGGCGAGGCCGGCGTCCAGTCCGCCCCCGGCGTGGTGGCGGAGCCGGCCCAGGCTGCGGCGGCCCCCGCCCGGGATGGAATAGAGAAGGGCGCGCGGGAAACCCGCCTCGCGGCCAAGCTGCGGGGTGTGGTCGCTTCCAGCGAGGACGGCTCCGGTTACGCGATTATTGAAATCAACTCGCAGCAGGACATCTACCGGGTGGATGACAAACTGCCGCTGCCGGGACAGGTCCTGCTGGCGAAAGTGTTGCCGGGGAAAGTGGTACTGGACAATGGCGGCACCTACGAGTTGCTGCCCCTGTTCGAGGATTCCGGCCTCGATGCGCAGTTGCTGCAGCCTCCTGCCCAGGAGCCGGCCGGTGCACCGCAGGCCAGCGCCACTGGCTCCGCCTCCGCCGTGGCCAGGTCCTACCGGGAGCGCCTGTACCAGAATCCCCAGTCGCTGGCGGATGTGGTGACGGTGAGCGCGGTGCGGGAAAACGGTGAATTACTGGGGTACCGTATTGCGCCGGGGAAGGAACAGGAGCAGTTTGCGCTGCTGGGTTTCCAACCGGGCGACCTGGTGACCGGGGTGAACGGCATAGCGCTGAATGATCCGGCCAATACCCTGCGCCTGTACCAGACCATGCGCTCGGCCGGCGAGGCGGTGTTCGACCTGCAGCGTGGCGGCGAGGCAGTGACCGTCAGCGTCAGCCTGGGCGAAGATGCGCAGCCCGGTGGGCAGGCGATGACAGAATAAGCACAGAGGAATCGAGTCAATTGAATAGTGTGAACCGATCGGCCCGCAGGGCACTGCTGACAGCCCTGGTGGTACTGACCCTGGGGACGGGCGGCGCGCTGGCCCAGGATTTCACGGTCAACCTCAAGGAGACCGATATCCAGGAGCTGATCAAGTTCGTGGCGGAGGCCACCGGTACCACCATCGTGGTGGACCCGTCGGTGAAGGGCAAGGTCAAGGTGGTGTCCAGCAAGCCGGTATCCAGGGAGGAGCTGTACGAACTGTTCCTGTCGATCCTGGATGTGCACGGCTACACCGCGGTGCGCTCCGCCGGTGTGATTCGGGTCATCCAGAACAAGGATGCGCGTTCGGCGCCGGTGCAGGTGCGCGATGGCCGCTCGGGTGACGGCAGTGACGAATATGTCACCGAGGTCATCAAGCTCGACAATATCTCTGCGGCGAAGCTTATCCCCGTGCTGCGCCCGCTGGTGCCGCAGCAGGCGCACATGGCCGCCTACGCCCCCAGCAACGCCATCATTATTTCGGACCTGTCGTCCAATATCGACCGGATCCGCGACATCATCCAGCGGATGGACAGTTCCGCCGTCCAACAGACCGATATCATCAAGCTGCGCTACGGGGTGGCGGAAAACGTGGTGGCCATGCTCGACCAGTTGACCAAGTCCGAGGCCAAGCAGAGCGGCGGCGAGTCGGAAGTGTTGCTGGTGGCGGACACCCGCACCAACAGCGTGCTGGTCAGCGGGGATGAACTGGAGCGGGCGCGGATCCGCAGGCTGGTGGAGTACCTGGACACGCCACTGGAGCAGAGCGGGAACGTCAAGGTGGTCTACCTCGAATACGCCCAGGCCAGCGAAATCGCCGATGTGCTGACCCGGGTGATGCAGAACATCAACCGGCTCGATACCAGCGAGGGCGCCAAGAAACCCCGTACCGACAACTCGGCCACCATCGAGGCCGACGAGGGTACCAACTCCCTGATTATCACGGCGGAGACCGATGAAATGGCCGCCATCGAGGCGGTCATACGCCGCCTCGATATCCGCCGCGCCCAGGTGCTGGTGGAGGCCATTATCGTCGAGATGGAGGTCAACAACGGCCAGGACCTCGGCCTGCAGTGGCTGTTTGCCGACGACAGCGGCGCCTTTGGCAGCAATATCAACGCCGCCGATGCCCGCGCGCGCACGATCGCCGATGCGCTGCTGCCGGAGGACGGCGGCGATGGCGATGTCAGCCTGGGCGCCCTGGCGGGAGCGCTGGCCAACACCGGTGGCACCACCATGGGCTGGGGCCAGATCAGCGACAGCCTGACCATGGCGGTGATTTTAACGGCGCTCAAGGAGCAGAATAACGCCAACATCCTGTCCACTCCCAGCCTGCTCACCCTGGATAACCAGGAGGCGTATATCACCGTCGGCCAGAACGTGCCTTTCGTTACCGGCTCCTACACCAACACCGGGGCCGGGGGCGACGGCGCCCAGAACCCTTTTCAGACCATCGAGCGCCAGAACGTGGGTATTACCCTTACCGTGACGCCCCAGGTCAACGAGGGGGATTCGGTGGTACTGGACATCGTGCAGGAGGTGTCCAGCCTCAGCGGCCTGACCGCGGTCGCCTCCGACCTGATTACCAACGAGCGCAGGATCCAGACCAAGGTGCTGGCCCAGGATGGGCGGGTAGTGGTGCTCGGTGGCCTGATCAAGGACGACGTGCAGGACGGCACCCAGAGTGTGCCGTTCCTCGGGGATATCCCCGTGCTGGGCCGCCTGTTTCGCACCGACGGGGTCAAGGTGGTCAAGACCAACCTGCTCGTTTTCATCCGCCCCACCATTATCCGCGATAACGACAGCCTGGCCGGCGCCACCGCGGACAAGTACCGCTATATCCGCGACAAGCAGGTGCAGCTGCGCGAGCAGGGCCTGGAATTCTTTGACGACGAGAATATACCCCTGCTGCCCGAGTGGGAGGAACAGCTCAGGCAGCTCGAACAGGTCCCGCCTCCGGGTGCTGCTGGCACGGTGCCAGCCGGCGCGGCGTCGGGCAGCCCGTGATGGCCGAGCCCGCACCGGCCAACCAGGTCAGCGCCGGGGAATCGGCCAGCCGTCCCCGCAGCCTGCCTTTCGCCTACGCCAAGCTCAACGGCGTGCTGCTCGACTGCAGCGGCGCACGGCCGGTGGTGGTGCACCAGGGCACGCCGGGGATCGACGTTCTGACGGAACTGCGGCGCCTGCTGGGAGCGCCCTTTACGCTGCGCAATGTGTCCGTGCCCGATTTCCAGCGGCACCTGACCCTGGCCTACCAGCGCGATAACAATGCGGCGGTGCAGATGGCCGAGGATATCGGCGCCGACGTCGACCTGAGCCGGCTCGCGGATGAGATACCCGAGACCGGGGACCTGATGGATGCCGAGGACGACGCCCCCATCATCCGCCTGATCAACGCCATCCTGTCCCAGGCGGTGCGCGACCACGCCTCGGATGTGCATATTGAAACCTTCGAGGATCGCCTCAGCGTGCGCTACCGCATCGATGGCGTGATGATGGAGGTGCTGTCACCGAAGAAAATGCTGGCGCCCCTGCTGGTGTCGCGCCTCAAGGTCATGGCCAGGCTGGACATCGCCGAGAAGCGGGTGCCCCAGGACGGCCGGATCTCGGTGAAGATCGCCGGCCATGCGGTGGATATCCGCATGTCCACCATCCCCTCCGCCCACGGCGAGCGGGTGGTCCTGCGCCTGCTGGATACCGCGGCGGGGCAGCTCCAGCTGTCCCAGCTGGCGATGAACGAACAGGTGCTGGCAACCTTCCAGAAACTCCTGCACAGCCCCCACGGCATCATCCTGGTGACCGGGCCGACCGGTTCGGGGAAAACCACCACGCTGTATGCCGGGCTGTCCCATATCAACGAGGCCAGCCGCAATATCCTCACGATCGAGGACCCCATCGAGTACATGCTGCCCGGCGTGGGCCAGACCCAGGTCAATCCCAAGGTCGACATGACCTTCGCGCGCGGCTTGCGGGCGATCCTGCGACAGGACCCCGACGTGGTGATGGTAGGGGAGATCCGGGACCTGGAAACCGCGGAGATCGCGGTGCAGGCCTCGCTGACCGGGCACCTGGTGTTGTCCACCCTGCATACCAATACCGCCATCGGCGCCATGACCCGCCTCAAGGATATGGGCATCGAACCCTTCCTGTTGTCGTCCAGCCTGCTGGCCGTCATGGCGCAGCGACTGGTGCGCCTGCTGTGCCGCGAATGCCGGGAGCCGGTGACGGCCAGCCCCTTGCAGCGCGAGGTGCTCGGGGTGGCGGCGGACGCTCCCGAGCTCACTATTTACCGGGGGAAGGGCTGCCCGGCCTGTAACTACAGCGGTTACCGCGGGCGCACCGGTATCTACGAAATGATCGAGGTCGACGACGCGTTGCGCGCGATGATCTACGAGGGCCAGAGCGAACAGGCCATGCTGCAGGTGGCGCGCCAGCGCTATCCCGGCATAGAGCAGGACGGCCGGCGCCGGGTGCTGGCCGGGGAAACCAGTATCGAGGAAGTGATGAGGGTGACTGCGGTCGCCTGATTGCCCGGAACCCAGCCATGACTGCCTACCGCTATCGCGCGCTGAACCCCCGGGGCAAGCTGGTCCGCGGCGTCCTCGAGGGCGATTCCGAGCGCCAGGTGCGCTCCCAGTTGCGGGTGCAGAGCCTGCGCCCGGTCGAGGTCGCGGTGGCCAACCGGCCGGAGCCCGCCACCGGTTCCGGCTGGCGCCCCTCCCTGCTGCGGCGTGGCATCAGCGCCGGCGACTTGGCCCTCTTGACCCGGCAGCTCGCCACC
>CAYTDW010000017.1:0-13028 GCA_964436585.1 uncultured Halioglobus sp.
TCACCACCCCGCGATACCCGGCGCTGCCGTCGTCGGTGGCCACATGCACGGTGGCGACCTGGCGGCACTCCTCCAGGTAGTACAGGCGCCCGGCGCTGCGGGCCCCGGCGAAGATCTCGGCGTTGCCGAAGTCCCGGGCCACCTGGTAGACCGCCGCCAGGCCGGTGCCGCCGGCCACCGCCATGATTTTTGCCCCTTCCGGCGGGTCCACCGGGATACCGTGGGGCCCGCGCACGTATGCCACGGTGCCGGGGGCCAGGTCCATCAGGGCGTGGGTAAACACGCCCACGTCGATCACCACCAGGGAAAAGGGGTCGTCGGTGAGGGCGGAGAAGGGCTTTTCGCCCAGGCCAGGTATCCACAGGAAAATGAACTCGCCCGCCTGCACGTTGATCTTGCGGTCGAAGGTCAGCAGGGTGATGTCCTCGCACACGCGGCGGTTCTCCACCAGGGTGACCGGCTCGAAGTGCATATCGATGTCGTAGCGGATATGGGTCTCGGCCCGGTTGCGCTGGTAGTCCAGGTCCCCGGCCAGGGCCCGGAAATAGGCGGCGGTTTCGTCGGTGGTCAGCCCGATCAGGGCGGAGCCCACCCCCACGATTGCTGCCCCCGCGTCGAAGTAAGCCCTCACATCGTCGGCGCTGCTCACGCCGCCGCAGCCGATGATGGGCACGGCGGTGACGGCGGCGATCTCGCGCACGCACTTCAGGCCGATGGGCAGGATGCCCTTGCCGGAGATGCCGCCGTTGCCGTTGCTGAGCACCGCGTGGCCATGGGCGGAGGTGTAACCCGGCCCCACGGTATTGATGGCGCACAGGCCGTCAGCGCCACCGGCGACGGCCGCGGCGGCGATCTCGGCGATATTGGGTGTATTGGGGGTGAGCTTGGGAATGACCGGGATGTCCACCACCGCCTTCACCGCGGCCGTGATCTGGCGCACCAGCTCCGGGTCCTGGCCCATGGCCATGCCGTAGCCGCTGGCATGGGGGCAGGAGAGGTTCAGCTCCAGGCCGTCCGAGACCGGCGCCAGGATTTTCGCCACCTCCACAAACTCCTCCACCGAGCCGCCGAAAATGGAGGTGAGCAGGAAGCGGTCGGCGGGCACCTGCAACTGCGCCATCAGCTCGGCGGATTGTTCCGCCCCGGGGTTGGTCAGCCCCACGGCGTTGACGAAGCAGCCCGGCGCATACTGGCTCAGCACCGGCTCGCGGTTACCCAGGCGCGGCTTGAGGCCGATGCTCTTGGTGGTGACCACCCCCACTTCCGGCATATGGTCGAAGATGTACTGGATGATGGGGGTTGCGGTGGTGACGATACCGGAGGGGATGGTAAAGGGCCCGGAGAGGGTTTTGCCGAAAAAGTCTGTATTCAAGGGTGCGGGCTCGGGCATCGGTTGACTGGCCGCACGAGTATACTGGTTTAGTCACCCCTGGACGACCTTGTCCGGCCCCGGCGTGACAGTGCTGGAGGTGATGTGCCACAACCCTGACTTATCTATGGATATCCCGGGTTTCAGGGGTTACAGTAAGGCCGGATTCTGCTATAACGCGCTGAAATCGCGCAAGAAATTGAACATGCTGAGAATTTTCCTCCTGCTCGCCTTGCTGTTTTCGAGTCTGCACGCCGGCGCATCGAATTTCCCCAGGCCCGCGGCCCTGGAGCCGGCTGTCAAATTCTGGACCCGGGTCTACACCCAGGTCACCACAGACCAGGGTTATATCCACGACGCCGTCCATATGTCGGTGGTCTACGAAACCCTGGACCTGCCGGAATATGCCAGCAATACCGAGCGCGGCAGCATCGTTACCCGGGCCAAGTTTCGTACTGTCAAGGCACTGAACGCCATTGCCCGGGGCAAGCGCAGCAATCTCACGGACACCGAGGCCCGGGTGCTGGCCGCCTGGCCCAAGGGAACGTCGGCGAAGGCCTTCGCAACGGCAGCGGATAATGTCCGCTTCCAGCTCGGGCAGTCGGACCGGTTCAAGGAAGGGCTGGTGCGCTCAGGGCGGTACCGGTCGCATATCCGCAGCGTGCTCACCGAGCACGGCCTGCCGCTGGAACTGGATGTCCTGCCCCACGTCGAGTCCTCCTTCAACCCCTCGGCCTGGTCCAAGGCGGCCGCGGCCGGCATGTGGCAGTTCATGCCCGTCACCGGGCGCGAATTCATGCGGGTGGATTCGTTGCTGGACGAGCGCATGGACCCCTATATCGCCACCTATGGCGCGGCAAAACTGCTCAAGCGCAATTATCGCATCACCGGCACCTGGCCCCTGGCGCTCACCAGCTATAACCATGGCACCGGTGGTGTCACGCGCGCTGCACGCCAGGTGGGAACCACCGACATCGGCACCATCGTGCAGAAATATAAAGGCGAAGCGTTCGGCTTTGCCTCCCGCAATTTCTACGCGTCCTTCCTGGCAGCGCTGGATGTGGATCGCAACGCGAAGAAATACTTCGGCCCCGTCAAGTTCGATGTGCCCACCAATTACGACGTCGTAGTCGCGCGGGACTACATTTCCGCCCGGGGGCTGGCGCAGCAGGCCGGCATCAGCATGGACGAGCTCAAGAAGCACAACCCGGCCCTGCGGGACCCGATCCTGAGCGGCGAGAAATACATTCCCCGGGGCTATGAGATCCGGCTGCCCCGCAACGACATCAAGCAGCCCCTCGAGCAGCTGATTGCCGCGCTGCCCGCGAATGCCCGCTTCAGCAACCAGAAGCCCGACGTGCTGCATAGAATCGTACCGGGCGATTCCCTCTCCACCATCGCCAGGCGCTATGGCACCACCGTGTCGAAGCTGATGGCCCTCAACGGCCTGCGCACCAATAATATCCGTGCCGGCAAGACCCTGGTGCTGCCCGGCAACGTGATGGCGGAGCCCACCATCGCCAGCCGCGGCAGCTCCGCGTCGCAAAGCGGGCGCAGCAGCGAATACGTGATCCAGCGCGGCGATTCCCTGTGGAGCATCGCCCGGCGCTTCAAGGTGTCCGAGCGCCAACTGGTGGCCTGGAATGGCATTGCCAACAAGAGCCACATCAAGCCCGGCCAGCGACTGAAGGTGGCTAGCTCCAGCTGACCACCGGCCTCAAGCCCAGATTTTCTACAAAGGGAATGAAGTCTCTGTCACTGATCGACCAGTATTACGCGCCGCCTCTCATTTCATCCAGATCACCTTGCCACTTCAGCTTGCCGCGCAACTTGCGTATTTCTTGCTGCCTGCTTCGCCTGATAAGAAGTCTCAGGCCCTCTTCAACCGCTTCTTTCTTGGTAGTCAATCCAGTCGCTTTGAGTGCATCCGCCATTAACTGGTCGTCTATGACAATATTTGTTCTCATGGGTGGCCCAGCGCGTATAAAATTTCAGTATATACACATCATGGCAGCGTGCTGGAAACACAACAAGTCAAGGTGTCGGGCGGCCCTGGGTATTGCGCATATCAGGCAGGGGAAAGTAATTCCCCTGGATGATGAGCTGGACGTGGGACTTGATGCTGTGCTACAGACCAGCGGACCGCCGGTCCACTGGTCTGGCAGTACTGATTTCTATTTGGTTGCGGCTTCTTCTACTTTTTCGCCGGCTTTCTGCATATCTTTACCAACACCGCTCACGGTGTTGCATGCAGTTAATACCAACATCATCGAGGTCAAAAACAACACAGAAGATAACCTTTTCATAAACGCTCCTGAGCAAAAGAATTAATACCGCATCAAAGTGGACTTAGCAAAGAGGCTCTCAACCAGATCAACCGCAAGTTGGCTGGTGCGGTTATGTGCGTCGAAAGCTGCATGCAAGTCTACAACACCTGTCACTTTTTCAGGTACCGCAAAACGTCTTGCTGACCACCTGCTCCGGCCGGGGCGGCGTGGCGAAGCGCGCCAGCTCCGGGTCGTAGCGCAACGGCCGCGCGAGCACATCCACCAGGGTGTGGAAGGGGCTGAAATCCCCTGCGCCTGTTGCCGCCTGCAGGGCTTCTTCCACCAGGTGGTTGCGGGGGATGAACACCGGGTTGGCCGTGTACATGCCGGCCTGCCGTTCGCCCGCCGGGGTTTGCTCCGGCGCCAGCCGCGCGCGCCAGCGCGCCAACCAGGGCAGCAGCGGGTCCGGCATTTCGAACAGCGCCTCGACGCTGCTGCCGCCGCCCCCTCCCGCCGGGTCCGCCAGGTCGGCCAGTCGACGAAAGGTCAGGGTGAAGTCCAGGCGGTACTCTGCCATCAATTGGAACAGCTCATCCGCCAGCGCCTGGTCGTCCTCGCTAAACGCCGCCAGCCCGAGTTTGCGGGCCAGGCCCTGGCGATACGCCGCGGTAAAGCGCTGCGGGAAGGTATCGACCGCCCCCTGGGCCAGGGCAACCGCCTGTTCCTGGTCTTCGTGCAGCACCGGCAGCAGGGCCTGGGCCAGGGCCGCCAGGTTCCAGTGGGCGATCGCGGGCTGGTTGCCGTAGGCGTAGCGCCCGGCGTGGTCGATGGAACTGAATACCTGTTGCGGATGAAACTCGTCCATGAAAGCGCAGGGCCCGTAGTCGATGGTCTCTCCCGACAGCAGCATATTGTCGGTGTTCATCACCCCGTGGATGAAGCCCAGCAACTGCCAGCGGGCCACCAGCGCGGCCTGGGCGCCGATCATTTCCTGCAACAGGGCCAGGGCGGGGTTGTCCCTGCCGTCTGCCCGGGGGTAGTGGCGCTCCAGCGCGTGCGCCACCAGCAGCGCCAGCGCATCGGTATCGCGGCGCGCCGCGAAAAACTGGAAGGTACCGATGCGGGTATGGCTGCGTGCCACCCGGGTCAGCACCGCGCCCGGCAGGAAGGTGTCCCGCACCACCTGCTCCCCGCTGCTGACCGCCGCCAGGGCGCGGGTCGTCGGCAGGCCCAGGGTGTGCATCGCCTCGCTCACGATGTATTCGCGCAGCACCGCGCCCAGGGGCGCCCGGCCGTCGCCGCCGCGGGAGTAGGGCGTGGGGCCGGAGCCCTTGAGCTGGATGTCGTACCGCAGGCCGTCCGCGCCGATGACCTCACCCAGCAGGATGGCGCGGCCGTCTCCGAGTTGCGGGTTGTAACTGCCGAACTGGTGGCCGGCGTACACCGTGGCAATCGGCTCGCTGCCGGGGGCGATGGCGTTGCCGGCGAGCACGGCGGTACCCTCGGGGGATTCCAGCCAGATCGGGTCGATGCCCAGCAGCTGCGCCAGTGCATGGTTGACCCGGATCGGGCCGGGCTGCGCCACGGGGGTGGGCAGCCGGCGCGAGAAAAACCGCTCCGGCAGGCGCGCGTAGCTGTTGTCGAAGGCGATCGCGGTCATCTATATAAGCTTAGTAACCCGCCTGCATGTTCACCACGTTGAGCAGGTTGCCGCCATCCACGTAACGGCGCAGGTTTTCCGCGGCGATGATGGCCGTGCGCTGCATGCTGGACTGGCTGGCCGCGGCGACATGGGGAGTAATTATGACGTTGTTCATCTGCCACAGGGGGCTGTCCGCGGGCAGGGGCGAGGGGTCGGTGACATCCAGGCCCGCGGCGTAGAGTTTGCCCGAGTCCAGCGCGTCGATCAGCGCGTCGGTCACCGTGCTGCGGCCCCGGCCGACGCTGATGAAGATCGAGCCGGGTTTCATGTTGTCGAAAAATGCCCGGTCAAAAATCCCGGTGGTCTGGCCGGTGAGGGGCAGGGCGTTTACCACCACGTCCGCCCGGCTCGCGAGCAGGGGCAGTTCATCCGGCAGGCCTATGTACTCCAGGAAGTCGGGCCCTTCCCGGGAAGAACTGCGGGTGGCGACCACGGTCATGCCCAGGCTGTTGGCGCGCCAGGCGATTTCGGTACCGACACCACCCAGGCCGACCACCAGCAGGGTCTTGCCCCGCAACTCCCCAAAATTGGCGCCCGCTGCCCGGGAGCGGTCCCAGCGGTTTTCAAGCTGGGCCCGGTGGTAGGCCGGCAGGCCGGTCGACAGGGACAGCAGCATGGCGATGGCATGCTCCGCAATCGCCGGGCTCGCCAGCCGCTTGCTGTTGGTGAACACCTTGCCCTGGAGTTGCTCCGGCGGCAGCGCGGCGCACTCCTCGATACCCGCGGTGTAACTGTGTACCCACAGCAGGCGCGGCGAGGCGTTGGCCAGGGCGGCCTGGGTACACAGGCCGATGTAGGCATCGGCCCCCGCCAGGATCTCGGCGCTGGGCACCATATTGTTGGATTTGTCGATCACCAGTTCCACCGCGCCGGCGCTGCGGCGCAGCAGCGCCTCCACCTCCGGCATCTGCTGCGCCACGCCCGCGGGCACACTCGCCACGATGCGCTGCGGGCGCCAGTTCGGATTGTCGCGCATGGCGGTGGGTGAGCGCGGCAGTTCCAGTTCTTCCACGATCTGCTTTACCCGCGGGTCGGGCGGTACCGCGTCCTGGGCGGTGCTGTAGGCGCTGGTGAGGATGCCGGCGAGGAGTGCCAGGCCACCGAGGTATTTCATTGCGTGCTCCGGTTGCAAAAGTTGCGCCAGCATATGCAGATTTACGCTTGATTACGAGTACTGGATTTGTGATGGCACTGCTTGCTACGCTGCGAACCGCACCCGCAGTCAACGCCTCGAGGACACCGCCATGACCACCCCCGCCTGGGACACCCTGATTCGCAATGCGCTGGTTTTCGATGGCAGCGGCGGGCCGCCCCGGCAGCAGGACATCGCCCTGAAGGACGGCAGGGTCGCCGCCCGCGGACAGGCGCTGCCACCGGCGGAGGCCGGCCGGCTGATCGAGGGCGAGGGCAAGTGGCTGCTGCCGGGGCTGCTGGATATTCACACCCACCTGGACCTGGAGGTGGACCTGGAGCCGGGCCTGCCGGAAGTCGTCCGCCACGGCACCACCACGGTGCTGGTGGGCAACTGCAGCCTGGGAACCTGTTTTGGCCAGCAGGTGGAGGGGGAGCAGAACCCCATCGTCGATTGCTTCACCCGGGTGGAGAACATTCCCAAGTCGGTGCTGCAAAAGTGTGTCGACGCGGTGAGCTGGAGCGACACCGGCGCCTACCTCGACCATTTCGCCGCTATCCCGCTGGGACCCAACGTCGGCGTCTTCGTGCCCCACTCCATGCTGCGGGTGGAGGTGATGGGCTTGCAGGACAGCATCAGCCGCGAGCCCGATGAGGCCGAACTCAAGAAGATGGAAACCCTGCTGGGTCGGGCCCTGGACCAGGGCTACCTGGGCATGAGTACCGACGGGCTGCCGTTCCACTACCTCGCCAATGAGCCCCATACCGACCAGCGCATTCCCACCCAGTTCGCCAGCTTCGGCGAGATGAAGCGGCTGCTAAAGGTGGTGCGGGACCGCAACCGGGTGTGGCAGACCACGCCCATCCTGGAGAATCGCGCCAAGGCTTTCCTCTATTTCCTGTTCACCAGCGGCCGCCTGTTCGGCAAGACCCTGAAAACCTCGGCGCTGTCGGCGGTGCGTTTCGTGCTGGCGCCGAAAGCCTCGCGGCTCTTCCTCGGTTTCGCCGCCCTGGCCAACAGCCGACTGCTGCAGGGCAATATCCACTTCCAGGCCCTGGGCACCAATTTCCGGATCTGGTCGGACGGCATCGTCAGCCCCCTGTTCGAGGAGCTGGAATCCACCAGCAGGCTGATCGCGAAGGAGTACGACGACGTGGAGGGCAGGCGCGCCCTCCTCAACGACCCGCAGTTCATCGCGGATTTTCGCCGTGACTGGCACTATGGCCGCCGCGGCCGCAACCTGGCCCACTTCAAGGCCCGCCTGGGTATGCCGGACATCCTCGTGGTGCGGGAGCTCGAGCGCATGATCTTCGACGGCGCGCCGGTACCGGAGTGGGAGGGCGAGAGTATGCAGGCGGTGTACGATCGGCTGGACCGCTACCAGCGCGGTTACAGCGACAGCGCCCGCTCCGAGGCCGAGCGGGCGGCCTTCGACGCCTTCCCTCGGCCCATCGTCGACGACGCCGAGTTCATGCTGCACCTGATGCGCGCCTACGACAAGGGCTTCCGTTTCTGGGTGGATGTGGCCAACAAGGACAGGGAGGGCGTACTGCCCCTGCTGCTCGATGCGAACACCCTGCCGGGGTTCAACGATTCCGGCGCCCATATCACCAACATGGCCTTTTTCGACGGCAACCTGATGTCGCTGAAGCTGGCCCAGCAGGAGTCCCTGGCCACGGTGAGTACCATGGTCAGGCGCCTCACCAGCGAGCCCGCCGCCTTTTTCGGCCTGGATGTGGGCAGCCTGGAGATCGGCGCCCAGGCCGACATCGTGCTGATCGACCCGGAGGCCCTGCGCCAGTGGGACGACAACGCCTCGCGCCAGTTCATCCACCGGGACCTGTTTGCGCACAAGCAGCTGGTGAGTCGCTCCGACGGCGTGGTCAGCCAGGTGCTGATCCGCGGCGAGCCGGTGTGGCGGGACGGTGAATTCACCGCCGCCCTGGGCCGGGAGACCCTCGGCCGGGCGTTGCGGGCGGCCTGAATATCAGCTAGTAGCATTTTGGAACCTGTAGGCTATAGTACCCGGGTGGCCAACGGGACCTGTGGGAGAGAATCATGTCGGACTGGAAGACCAGCGCTTGTATTCTGTGCGAGTGCAACTGCGGCATCGAGGTCCAGCTGGGCGGCAAAGACGAGCGCGAGATCGTCCGCATCCGCGGCGACAAGGCGCACCCCGCCTCCCAGGGCTATCTCTGCCAGAAAGCCTCCGGCCTGAACTACTACCAGAACGGCAGGGACCGGCTGACCTCCCCCCTGCGCCGCCGTGCCGATGGCAGCTTTGAAGCCATTGACTGGGATACCGCCATTCGCGAAGTAAGTGAGCGCCTGCTCTCCTTGCGTGACAGGGAGGGCGGGGAGCGCATCTTCTATTACGGCGGGGGTGGACAGGGCAACCACCTGCCCGGCGGGTACGCCACCGCCACCCGCCGGGTGCTGGGCATGCAATACCGCTCCAATGCCCTGGCGCAGGAGAAAACCGGCGAGTTCTGGGTCAACGGCATGATGTTCGGCGGCCACGTGAAGGGCGATTTCGAGCACTGCGAGGTGGCCATTTTCCTGGGCAAGAACCCCTGGCACTCCCATGGCCTGCCCCGGGCCCGGGCCTGGTTGCGGGACTTCAGCAAGGACCCCGCGCGCACGCTGATCGTGATCGACCCGGTGGTCACGGAGACCGCCGAATTCGCCGATATTCACCTGCAGGTAAAGCCCGGGACCGATGCCTGGTTGCTGGCGGCGATGCTGGGCATGCTGGTGCAGCAGGGCCGCTACCGGCGCGACTGGCTGGCCGAGCACAGCATTGGCCTGGAGCCGGTCCTCGAGGCCTTCGCCGCCATCCCGGTGGAGGCTTACTGCGGTATCGCGGGACTGGATGTGGCCCAGGTGCAGCAGGCGGTGGAGGCGATCAGCGGCGCCGCCTCCGTGGCTATGTTTGAAGACCTGGGAGTACAGATGAACCGCCACTCCACCCTGGTCAGTTACCTGGAGAAACTGCTGTGGGCGCTGTGCGGCCAGTTTGGCCACGCCGGCGCCCAGTACATTCCGGCCAGCCTGCAGAATATCGCCGGCAGTGGCCGCAGCTCGCGCAGGAGCCCGGTGGCGGGCGCGCCCATCATCAGCGGGCTGGTGCCCTGCAATGTCATCGCCGGGGAAATCCTCAGCGATCACCCGGACCGCTACCGCGCCATGCTGATCGAGGCCGCCAACCCGGCGCACTCCCTGGCGGACTCCCGGCGTTTCGCGGAGGCTCTGCGCAGCCTCGATACGGTGGTGGTCATCGACGTCGCCATGACCGAGACCGCGCGGCTGGCCGACTACGTGCTGCCCGCCGCCACCCAGTACGAGAAATGGGAGGCTACCTTCTTCAATTTCGAATTCCCGGATAATTACTTCCTCCTGCGCAAGCCCCTGTTCGAGGCCCCCGGTTACGCCCTGCCCGAGGCGGAGATCCATGCCCGACTGGTTGAGGCTATGGGCGCCATGCCCGAGGAATTGTGTGCCGAGTTGACCGCGGCGCTGGCGCAGGGCGGGCGGCCCGCCTACCGGGAGCGGTTTATGCGGGCGCTGGGGGAAGTGCCGGGGCTGGCTGACCTCGCCCCGGTGATTCTCTACCGCACCCTGGGCCCGAGCCTGCCGGAGGGCGCCGCGGCCGCGGCGGTGTTGTGGCCGCTGGCCCTGGGTTTCGCCATGCGCGAACCCGATGCCCTCGGCCGCGCCGGCTTCGACGGCGACCCCATGGCGCGCGCCGAGGCGCTGTTCGACGCGATCCTGTCGCAGCACTCCGGATTGGTGTTCGCCCGGGACGACCACGCCGGCAGCTGGGCGCGCCTCGGCAACGAGCACCGTATCCGCCTGGACATTCCGGAGCTGCTCGCCGAAGTGCAGGTGCTGGCCGCTGGCGCCGCGGAGCTCACCTCGGTGGAGTACCCCTTCCTGCTGATGGCGGGAGAGCGACGGGACTATTCCGCCAATACCATCTACCGAGACTCCGACTGGCGCCGCAAGGACCCGGACGGCGCGCTGCGCATCAACCCCGAGGATGCCGGCCGCCTTGGCATCGCCAGCGGCGACCGCGCGCGCATCACCACGCGGGGCGGCAGCGCCCTGGCACAGGTGGCGGTTACCCCGCGCATGCGGCCAGGCCATGTCTCCCTGCCCAACGGCTTCGGCCTGGACAATGAAGACGGCACCCGCAGCGGGGTGGCGGTGAACGAGCTCACCTCTCTCGACGCGCGCGACCGCTTCGCCGGCACCCCCCACCATAAAATCGTGCCGGCGCGGATCGAGGCGGTGAGCTGAGCCGAGGCTGGTTCCCTTGAGCTGGCGCAAGCATCCGCCAGAAAACCGGCTGTCACGGGTTCCGTAATTGCGGGCGGGCGTTATGCTGGGCCACTTGCAGCGTTGGCCGCCAGACTTATGAGTGCACGATCCCTGTCGATAGCCATTACCGGCGCCGGTGGCGCCGGCGTGATCTCCTGTGGCGAGCTGCTGCTGCGGGCCTGGGCCCGGGAGGGCGGGCGCGGCCTGCTGCGCAAGGCCTACGGGCCGCAGATCCGCGGCGGCGAATCCGCCGCCCTGCTCAAGCTGACCCCCGCCGAGTGTTATACCGCCGCCAGCCGCTACGACCTGGTGCTGGCCCTGGACTGGGACAACTTCGCCCGCTTTGAAGATGAAATCGTGCTGGATGCCGACAGCTGGGTGCTGTGCGAGCAAGCGCATGAGCTGCCCGCCGCGGTAGTCACTGCCGGCGCGAGGATCGTTCATGTGCCGTTTGCCGAGCTGGCGTCCGCCTGCCATCCCGAGGGCCGGGTGAATATGCTGGCGCTGGGGGTGCTGGGCCGGCTGCTCGGCCTGCCGGCAGCGAACCTGGTGGCGCTTGCCGGGGACAAGCTGGGGCGCAAACCGGGGGCTTACCGGGACGCTGCCGCCGCCTGCATTGAACAGGGTGCCGCCCGGGACATCGACTGCCAGCTCCCGCTACCCGCCCGGGGCGGCAGCGGCGCCTGGTACCTGAGCGGCAACCAGGCCGCAGGCCTCGGAGCGCTGGAAGCCGGTATCCGCTTCGTCGCCGCCTACCCCATCACCCCGGCCTCGGATGTGCTGGAGTGGATGGCAGGCGGGCTCGAGCAGCTGGGCGGGCAACTGGTGCAGGCGGAGGACGAACTGGCCGCCATCAACATGACCATCGGCGCGGCCTTTGGCGGCGTGCCGGCGTTCACCGCCACGTCCGGCCCGGGCCTGGCGTTGATGACCGAGAGTATCGGCCTGGCGGTGGCCAGTGAAACCCCGGTGACCATCCTCAATGTGATGCGCGGCGGTCCCTCCACCGGCATCCCCACCAAGTCGGAACAGAGCGACCTGAATATCGCCCTCTTTGGCCTGCACGGCGACGCGCCGCACCTGGTGCTGGCGCCGCTGGATATCGCCGACTGCGTGTTCACCACCGGCTGGGCGGTGCAGCTGGCGCAGCACCTGCAAACTGCCGCCATCGTGCTGTCGGACCAGTTTATCGGCCAGTCCACGGCGATCGTTTCCGAGCCGCGGCGCTGCGCCCCGTTTGCCGCAGGCCCTGGGGAGCAGCCGGATACTGCGGGCGCCTACCTGCGCTACCGGCTTACCGGCACAGGTATCTCCACCCTGGCGGCGCCCGGCGCTGCCAACCAGCGGTTTACCGCCGACGGCCTGGAGCACAATGAAAAGGGCACGCCCTCGTCCCGGCAGTCGGACCACCAGCGCCAGCTGGCCAAGCGCCAGCACAAGTTGAGCGGGTTTGATTTTGGTGATGACTGGGCCCGGGTTGAGGGCGACGGCCCGGTGGCGCTGGTGAGCTTCGGCTCGAGTTCCGCCGCGGTGGCGGAGGCCGCCGGCTTGTTGGCGGTGCGGGGCGTGGGCACGCGGGTCATCAGCCTGCGCCTGCTGGCGCCGCTGCCGGTCGCGGCGCTCGAAGCCGCCCTGGAAGGCTGTTCCGCGGTCTTCGTGGTGGAGCAGAATCACAGCGGGCAGCTGTTTCACTACCTGCGGGGGCAGCTGGACTTCCGCCAACCGGTACACAGCTATGCGCTGGCCGGGCCGGCGCCACTGGTGCCGGAGAATATCGCGCAGGCTGTCGCACAGGAAATCGCACAGGCTATCACACAGGAACGCGCGGAGGTGATCGGGTCATGACGGAAGCCATCAGGCTCAAGGCAAAGGATTACAAGTCCGAGGTGAAGCCGATCTGGTGCCCGGGCTGCGGCCACTTCTCGGTGCTGAACGCCATTACCAAGGCCATGGCGGCCCTGGGCATCGACAAGGACGACACGGTACTGGTGTCCGGTATCGGCTGCTCCTCGCGGCTGCCGGCCTACGTCGACAGCTACGGCTTCCACGGTGTGCACGGCCGCGGCCTGGCGATCGCCCAGGGCCTGAAAGTGGCGCGCCCGGACCTCACGGTACTGGCCCTGGGCGGCGACGGCGACGGTTTCTCCATCGGCGGCAACCACTTCATCCACGCCTGCCGCCGCAACGTCGACATGACCTACATCGTCATGGACAACGAGGTCTACGGCATGACCAAGG
>CAYTDW010000018.1:0-12656 GCA_964436585.1 uncultured Halioglobus sp.
GGCGCACCACCACGGCGCCTACCGGTACCTCTCCGTGGTCCGCTGCGCGGTCCGCCAGTTCCAGCGCCCGACGCATCCAGTGCTCATGCTCAGTACTGTCCAATGCTTCCATCCCGCGCAATTGCAAATAGCATAAATGCCAAGCCCTCTATCACCCGGGTGTTGGGTGATAGAGGGCTAGCATACGACGAGAATGGTGCGAGTTAGAACCGGTAGGTGACCGTGACGCCGTAATTGGCAGGATCGTTCCACTGGCCAAAGGTGGAAACCGGGGGAATGGCCACGGCACGGAAGAAGCGCTCATCGCCAATATTGCGGCCGTAGGCGGAAACGGTCAGGACCTCGTTATAAGTGTAGTCGATGTTTGCGTCCCAGAATCCTGCCGCCCTCACATGCCCCAATGGATCGTTGTCGAAGATGGCCTCGTAGTCGTCCCGCCAGCTGTAGGTCACGTTATAGGACATGCGGCTGTGGCTGAACAGGGAATGCTCGTAACCCAGGCCGGCACCGAACGTATACTCGGGGGCATTGCGCATATCGAGGTCACTGCCGTCTTCAGGTACGCCCGGTAAGTCCTCGATCAGGAACTCATCGAAGCTGGCATCGAGGTAACCGCCCTGGACGAAGGCGGTCAGGCCCTCGAAAAGGATCGCCGACACCTCGAGTTCCGCGCCATCCATGGTGGCATCGGCCGCATTGGTCACCGCCGTATCCACATTGCCATCGGCATTGGCGACGATAATTTCTTCCTGCTTGTCCTTGTAGTCACTGGAGAATATTGCGCCGTTGGCACGCAGGCGCTGATCCCACCAGGTGCTCTTTACGCCGATTTCATAAGTGTCAACCTGCTCGGGATTGAATTTCCGCACGTTGCTACCCGAGGTGATACGCCCGAAGAAACCGCCGCTCTTGAACCCCTGCGAGAAGCTGGCGTATGCCATCAAATCGTCAGTGAAGCGGTACTGCGCGCCGAGCCGCGGTGACCATTTGTCCCAGTCAGCATTGGCGTGAACCGCGGCCACCGGAGGCTGCAGGGGGGTGCCGTCGGCAAGGAAGAATTGCTGGCCAATCGGTTCGAGGGTCTTTTCCTCATAGGTATATCTGACACCGGCACTGAGCGTGATTTTCTCGCTGAACGCCCAGTCAGCGCTGCTGAAGGCGGCGTATGACTCGTTCTCGCCGTGCTGGCTGATGGTGCCGATACTGCCGGGCGGCAGGTCCGCCAGCCACTCGAACAGGAAGTAGGTTTCGGAATCAGTGTCGTAGTCGGAGTACCAGTAGTACAGGCCGGACGTCAGGGTGACATCACCAATCGTGCCGGTGGCGCGGAACTCCTGGCTGAACTGCTGATAGTCTGTGTCGCTGCCGACGGCAAGGAAGTCGAAACTGTTGGCGTCATACTCCAGGTAAGAAAGCTCGTTGCGGTTGATGTAGCCGGTGATCGAGGTCAGCGCCCAGTCGTTGACGGTGTAGTCCAGCGTCAGGTTGTAGTAGTCCTGGGTGGTATCAGCGGCGTTGCGACGATTGGCCGAGCTGTGATCCTCATCACTGCCCGGGTCAAACTGGCGAAAGCCGGTCAGGCCGAGCCCCCTGGAGAAAGGCAGCAGGCCAGCCAGGTCGGCGGGGGCGGCGGTGCCCCCCTCGGAATAGGGGAACTCGTCAAAGAACTTGTTGAAGTTGGCCCAGGCGCCGACGTCCGACTTATCCTCCGTGCGCTCGGCGGTGAACGCCAGGTCAAAATCCTCGGTGATGGTATAGGCCAGGGTTGCGCCCGCGTTGCGGTAGTTCTGCCCGCCGACATCGTCGTCGAAAGTCGTGTTCTTGATGTAGCCGTCACTGTTGAGCCCCGAGGCCCACAACTTTGCCCCGCCCTTTGCAGTCATGGGCAGGTTCAAAACGCCGCGAAGATCCTGGCGACCATCCTCACCCATGGTGCCCTGCACTTTGCCGCCAAACTCCTTGGTCGGGTCAGTGCGAAAGATGGCTATGGCCCCGCCAATGGTGTTGCGCCCGAACAGGGTGCCCTGGGGACCGCGCAGGACCTCCAGCCGCTGGATGTCAAAGTTCTCCAGAATCTGCCCCGCGTTGGTGCCCAGGTAAACGCCATCCAGCAGCACGCCAACACCCGGGTCGAGACTCTTGTCAATTTCCTGGTAACTGACGCCGCGGATCGAAATAGCCGCGCCGCCCTGCAGCGCCGAGACCTTGTTCACCAGCACGTTCGGGGTATACGCCGTGATGTCACGCAGGTCGCGAATACTGGAGCGCTGCAGTTCGCTCTCACCGAGGGCCGTCACCGAGATGGGTACGTCCTGGATCGACTCCTCCCGTTTACGGGCAGTGACGATGACCTCTTCCAGCTGCAGCCTGTTTTCCTGGGAGACGGCGGTGGAAGGTACTGCGCCCACGCCGGCGAGCACAGCCAGGGAAAATGCTATCGGAGTGCGGATATCGGCCTGGAAAAACGCCGCGATGGGTCGCAATTTTTTTGCTACGGGAAATGCTGCAGATGCTGCTGTATTCATCGGTGGCCACCTTTTTTAGTTAAAAATTATTATCAATGCCCGGTCCCGGCGGTAAACGAGGCGGGCCTGGGACAAGCGCTACTGCGCACACCCGCGCCAGGGGAACGCGCTCAAACCAGCAAAAAAACAATCCGTCCGTCCGGTTTGATCTGCTGATGGTAACCAATGATTCCGGTACGGTCAACCGACCTGCCCGACGACCTCTCCGGCGGCACGTCCCTGGCGGCAAGGGGCTGCAAAACCGACGGGGACTGCCGCTTGCAGGGCCTCAGCTGCCTGAGGCAATTTGTCGCATCCCATCCGGTGTCCGGTTCGCCTACCATGCCGCCCAGGCACTTGCCCGGAGAGAACCTGATGCGCTTTCAATACCATCCGCTGGCCGCCGTCGTGGCACTGTGCCTGGCGGCTCCCGCCTTAGCCGATCAGCCTGGAGAGGAGATCAGCGAGGTGGTGGTGACCGCCCGGGTCTGGGAATCCACTGCCGGCGCCGCGGTGCTCAATGCGAATGACCTGCGCCACCTGCGCGCGGCTACCAGCGACAGCGCCGCCCTGCTGCGCAGTCTCGCGGGGGTCAGCCTGTTCGGGGCCGGCGGCGTATCCAGTATGCCCGCCCTGCGGGGGCTGGGGGATGACCGCCTGCGGATCAAGGTGGACGGCATGGACCTGATTTCCGCCTGCGGCAACCATATGAACCCCCCCATGTCCTATATAGACCCGACCAGCGTGGAAACCATTGAAGTCATGGCGGGCGTCACGCCCGTCAGCCAGGGCGGCGACAGTATCGGGGGCTCCATCCTGGTCGATTCGCTGCAGCCGCAGTTCGCAGGGGCCGGCGAAGACGCCGTCGCCAGTGCCGAGGCGGGCAGCTTCTACCGTTCCAATGGCGATGCCATGGGTGCCAATCTGAACGCGACCACGGCCAATGACAGTGTCAGCATTCGCTACAGCGGCGCCTACGCCACCGCGAATAACTACAGGGCGGGTGACGGCTTCAAGGCGGCCGGGCCCGCCGCTGAGGGTCGCGGCACGCTGGCTGCGGACGAGGTAGGCTCTACATATTACGAAACGCAAAACCACAAGCTGGGCCTGGCCGCTCGCCGGGATAACCAGTTCATTGATCTCGAGGTGGGCTACCAGCACATCCCGGACCAGGGCTTCCCCAACCAGCGCATGGACATGCTGGATAACGAGAGTACGCGGCTGGTGCTGCGCCACAGTGCCGAGTATTCCTGGGGTGGGGTGAGTTCCCGCCTCTTCTATGAAGAGACCGACCACGAGATGAATTTCGGAGACGACAAGCAGTTCTGGTACCGCGACGCCCCCGGTATGCCAATGAAGACACAGGGCGAGAACGCTGGCCTGGCGACACGTGTGGAGTACAAGCTCAACGAGCGCGACCAGCTGCGCTCCGGCGCCGAAGTGCAGCTATACCAGCTGGATGACTGGTGGCCGCCATCGGGCAGCGGCATGATGATGTCCCCGAACACCTTCTGGAATATCCGCGATGGCGAGCGCGACCGCTACGCCCTGTTCAGTGAGTGGCAGGCGGACTGGAGCGACCAGTGGCTGACTCTGGCCGGGCTGCGCTATGAAGCCGTGCGCATGGACAGCGGTGAGGTGCAGGGATACAGCCCGATGTACCAGGCGGATGCGACGGCTTTCAACGCCCGGGACCGCAAGATAAACGACGATAACTGGGACGCCAGCGCCCAGGCGCGCTACACCCACAGCCAGAACCTGACCTGGGAGCTTGGCCTGGGCCGCAACACCCGCTCACCCAACCTCTACGAGCGCTACTCCTGGTCCACCGTCGGCATGGCCATGCGCATGGTCAACCTTGCGGGCGACGGCAACGGCTATGTCGGCAATCTGCAACTGCAGCCGGAAGTGGCCAACACCCTGAGCATAGGCCTGGACTGGCACGATGCGCAGGCCTCCCACTGGCAGCTGGTGGTCACCCCGCACATCACCTATGTCGATGACTACATCGACGCAACACCCTGTACCACCATGATGTGCAACACGTCAAACGCCATACCCGGCTTCCGCTACCTGACCTTCACCAATGACGATGCCAGGTTGTATGGCGTGGATCTTTCGGGTTTCCGCCACCTGGGCAGCAGCGAGCAGGTGGGAAGTTTCCGCCTGCGCGCAATCGCGAGCTATGTGCGCGGTGAAAACGAGTCCAGCGGCGACAACCTTTACAACATCATGCCCTTGAATGCCACCTTCAGTCTGGAACACGAACGGCGGGATTGGACCAATGTCCTGGAGTGGCAGCTGGTCAGCGCCAAGGACGACACCTCAGAGGTGCGCAACGAAGTACCAACGGCAGGTTACGGGCTGCTCAACCTGCGCAGCAGCTATACCTGGCATGACATCAGGTTGGACCTGGGCCTGGAAAACGCCTTTGATCGGGGCTACGACCTGCCGCTGGGCGGGGCCTATGTCGGCCAGGGCCAGACCATGAGCCCGGCCGGGGTGCCCTGGGGTGTTGCAGTCCCCGGCATGGGACGATCGGTCTATACGGGGCTGAGTTACCGGTTCTGAAGTTTCAGGCCAGGCCCTTCTCACCCAGTTCCGCCTTGAGGTAGGCATAGTAGATCGGGGCGGCGACCAAACCCGGAATCCCGAATGCCGATTCCAGAATCAGCATCGACAGCAACAGCTCCCAGGCCTTGGCCTGAATGTGGCTGCCGATGATCCGCGCATTGAGGAAATACTCCAGCTTATGAATCACGATGAGATAGCCCAGTGCCGCAAGCGCGACCAGAAGGGAATGGCTCAGGCTCACGATGAAAATCACGGTGTTTGAGATCAGGTTGCCAAGGATGGGAATCAGGCCAAAAACGAAGGTCAACACAATCAGGGTTTTGGTAAAGGGCAGTTCAATTCCGAACAGCGGAAGGACACCGGCGAGATAAACGGCTGTCAGGCTGGCATTGATCCCGGAAATCCAGACCTGGGCAAACACCACCTGGCGAAAGGCGACGCTCAGGCGTTGGGCCCGACCGGCTATCTCGGCAGCAAGAAAGCCGCCGCGGGAATGGGCGACTGCCTTTTCCAGCGACAGCAGTGCACCGACCACCATGCCGATCAGGATGTGCGCAAATACGCGCCCAATATCGATGCCAGCCACCTGGAACGTGGACGCATTTGCGCGCAACCATTCCACCAGGGCGCGTCGCAACTGCTCCGCGTCGGCGGGCATATTGACTGAAATCCAGGCCGGCATCTGGTCCCGGGATTGTTCGATGATCTCCGCCATGCGATTGATCAACTCTGGCATCCTTTCGATGCTTTCCCTCAGCACGGAGCTGGCCAATACAGCCAGAAACACTATCAAACCGATAACTGCCGCTGCGATGATGGATACCGCAAGCAGTCGCGGCCCGTCGCCCCACAACATGCGGGTATTGAGCAGCGGCGTGAGCGAGTTGACCAGGGTAAAAACCAGCAGCCCGGCAATGAGAGCGGGTAATAGATCGAGGTAGAGCAGCAGCAACAGGGCGGCCGCGCTTACAAGCCAGGCGATTACATCATTGCGCTCTATGGGTTGCGGGTTCATGGTCGCCACTATCGTTCATTTAAAGGAGGCGGCGAGAGAATGTGCCAGGATTGATCACTTCGCAACCAATAATTGTCGGTATGGCTCAGTAATGCGCTTACCAACCCTCGAAAAAGCCACCGTCGGCGAAGTCCCAGATCAGGTAGAGGTAAACCTGCCAGTCATAGCGGTCGTCATCATTGAGCGGCCACTCGACGCCCGCATTCAGAGCGATGTTGCCGCGTTTGTTCAGGCCGATGCGCGCCTGCGGTACGATAGAAAACTGTACCGCGTCCGCGCGGTCCGGTTCGCTGCCACGCTCAAAGGGTACTTCAGCCACCAGTTCCAGGCCTGGAAACACGGCCCGACCGTAATCAGTGTGCACGTAGTGCACAACACCGGCGAACTCGGCGCTACCCTGATCCGAGTCTTCCAGGTCGAACTTCAAGCGGCCGCTGCTCTGCAGCGTCCACTTCTCAGACAGAATCTTGCCCATGGCCAGGTACGGAAGAAACTCCCAATTGGCGTCGTCATTGAGCGGAGCGGCGACCTGCGCGGCCGCTGTCAGGATAAAACCCGCTTCCTGGTCATGCAGCAATACGTACTTGACTCCCGGTTCGAGGTGACCAAAGTTCTCCTCATTACCTTCGACCTCGTGGGTCAGCTCGAGGAGGCCCTGGGCGCGCTGGCCGATGCGAAACTCGTACTCGAGCGTGTTCTTCCAGGCGTCGTCGCCATCCTGCCCCGTGTAGCGCTGCTTCCAGACCCACTCATCCTCGGGAAAGGCCTTCTTGGTGCGAACCGGCAGGAACAGGTTGAGGGAACCGTCAGGGTAGTCATGGGCGCCGCCCATGGTCTTGATATAACTCAGTACATCCACGATGTCCTTTTCGGACAGCGATCCGCCGAAAGCGGGCATTGCCTCGGAGAAGCCCATCGCCGGACCACCGTGAGTGATCACCATTTTCCAGGTCGATGCCGGCTCGCGACTGTTGAACAGCGCATCGGAAAAGACGGCCGGCATCACGCCAAGGCCCTTGACCAGCGCCGAATCAGGATCAGGCTGTCCGCTGGGGCCGTGGCAGGCGACACAGTTGACATTGTAGATCTCTGCACCGCGTTCCAGGTTACCAGCGCTTGCCTGGGTAGTGACGGCGAACAAGGGAAGAAGCAGTATGGCCAGGGCAGGTAGCGTCCGCCTGGCATTTGTAGCTTTCATCATGACATCTCCTATCTGAGCCTTATTTGCAAGTGGCCTTGACCAACTACTCGATCAGTTCACACAGGCCTTTGAATACCAGTTCGTTATAGCCGACAATACCCAGCACCCTGCCGTCTGCCACCACCGGCGCATTGGACAGGCCAAAGCGGTCGAACAGGCGTGCGCAGTGCCGCACGTCCATCTCGGGGTTCACGGAAATCACCGGCTTGGACATGATTTCGTAGACATTGACTCGCTCCGGCGCCCTGTCCTTCGCCAAAACTTTTTTGGCGATGTCCGACAACAGCAGAATACCAAGGGCGTCATTTTCGCTGCGTTTCCTGACGATAATAACGCTGGCATTGGCCAAGCGCATGGCATCAAGTGCTTCCTTGACGGTGGCCCGCCCATCGAGCTCGATATGCTCGGAATGCATGACATCCTGCGCCCTGATCAGCTTGTTCTTCATCACAGCAAATCCTCCACTTCATTGGTAATTTTCCTGGCCTGGGACACCACCCCGACGGCGTCCTCCACGTCAATCTGAAAGGCAATACCGGTCCCGGGCTCATCATCAAAGCGGCCGACACGGCAAATTTCCTCGAGAATGCTACGGGCAAGATGTTCCTCGACCAGCATCAGCAGGACATCGCGCTGGGTTTCCAGCGCAAGGCCGAAAAAGGTCTTGCTGATTTTCAGTCCCTCGCCACGTGCATTGTGAATGATCGTAGCGCCGGTTGCGCCCTGCTCCCGGGCGGCATTGAGCACGGCGTCGGTTTTCCTGTCTTCAACGAAGGCGATGATCATCTTGAAGCGCATGCGTTTCTCCTCTTGTGGGTCATCGGTCGATGGGATCCTTATTTTTGCGTCCGGACAAATTTGCCCGAAAATGTGCGAGCTGGGCATAGGCCATAACCGATATGATCGGGAATAGGCACGCGAAGGCGATAAGGCCAAAGCCGTCTACCAACGGGTTCCTGCCGGGCACGTTTTCTGACAGGCCCAGTCCCAGTGCCGCCACAAGTGGGACGGTCACGGTAGAGGTAGAAACGCCGCCGGAATCATAGGCGAGCGGAATAATCATTTTCGGAGCCATCGTCGTTTGTAGTACTACCAGCATATACCCGCTTATTATGTACCAGTGAATGGGATCCCCGACCACAATGCGATAGCAGCCCAGGGCGATACCCACGGCCACTCCCAGCGCCACGGATATTCGCAGGCCGGTAACCCCTACTGCGCCGCCGGAGACCTCATTGGCCTTGATGGCCACGGCCAGAAGCGCGGGCTCTGCAATGGTCGTGCTGAAGCCCATGGCGAAGGCGAAGATGTAGACCCATCGATAGTCTTTCCAGTTGACGGCCCTGACAGCGCCGCTGGCGTCGTTCGCGGCCTGGACGAAAGCAGGATCAGTCAGTTGCTCGGCCATCAGCCGCCCCAACGGGAACAGGGCCCATTCGAGGCCCAGCAGGAACAGGGACAGACCTATGAGCACCCAACAGAAACCCCACAGAATCGCGCCAAGATTGGCTGGCCTGCGCCGCAGTACAAAGAACTGGAAGCCGAAGACAATCGCCGCGATGGGCAATACATCACTGATGGTACCCAGGGTGACGTCGACGATAGCCGCCCCTACACTCATCAGATCATCATCCCGTAAGCCATCACAAAGATCATCGGAGTGAGCGAGGCCAGTGCAATCAGCCCGAACCCATCGACCATGGGGTTGCGGCCGCGTATGGATGAAGCCAGGCCAACACCCAGCGCTGTGACCAGGGGGACGGTGATGGTGGACGTGGTAACCCCGCCGGAGTCGTAGGCGATACCGATGATCTCCGCAGGGGCGACGCTGGTCATTATGATGATCAGTACATAGCCGCCGATGATCAACCACTGTAGCGGCCAGCCCTTGAGGATTCGCATCACCCCCAACACGATGGCCAGTCCCACCGAAAAAGCGACGGTGTAGCGCAAGCCATTGGCATAAGCCTGCCTGGCTGCTTCACCCGGCTCAATGATAGCCCCGTCAGAGGCGATATCCGCCGCTTCCGCCGCGATGGCGATCAAGGCGGGCTCGGCCACAGTGGTGCCAAAGCCCAGGCAGAATGCAAAGAGAATAAGCCAGAACAGGCTGCCTTTACGCACGAACGCGGTGGCCATGGATTCGCCGATAGGGAAAAGACCCTGCTCAAGGCCGTGAATGAAAAAGGTCAGCCCCAGCACCACAAACACCACTCCAAGCAGCAACTCACCGACATTGGGCAGTGGCTGGTGCAACACGGCAAGCTGGAAAAAGACAATGACCAGGAAGATCGGCAACAGGTCACGCAGGCTGCCGAGCATTGCCTTGAACAACATTCTGAGGGTGCGAGTCACCGAGATCCTCTGGCCGGGAAAAATGTCAGACTAGCAGGGTCGCGTGCATAAAAAAATTGACCTGCTCGACCAATTCCTGCAAAAACAAGGCGCGGTCTCCACGAGGCCGGCTATGCCGCTGACACGCCAGGCGCGCACATCGGCGGATGAACGAGGCCGGGGCTATTGAATATCGCTGCCTGGGGTGCTATACATCGCCGCGATATGTATATCCCTTCACACATCCTGGGTCGCAAGCTGCGCCTTGTCCTGCTGCTGCTGGTGCTTGCGGCGCAGGGTATTGCCAACGCTCACGAGCTGGGTTCCAGCCACACGCTCGATTCCCACCCCTGCTCGATCTGCCTGGTCGGGCATGGCCTGGGCGCAGCAATCAACGCCCACCCGGATGTGCCACAACTGCAGGTTGGCCAGGCGTTTGTGCCGCCTCATTCGATCAACAATATACGCAGCTCGCACAGCAGCTACTATTTCACCCGCGCCCCTCCGCAATCTCTCCGCTAGACCCAAGACCCGAACAGATCCCATTTTCAGGTTTTGTCACGGCCCCCGTGGCACGTGATTGATGAGAGAGCCAATCCATGCATGTTTCAATACGACGCGGCGTCGCGATAGCGCTGTTTGGCAACCTGTTGTCGACAACCGGTTTTGCCCAGCAAGCACCCGCCAACCCTACCGCCAAACCCCATGAACATGAAGCCCTGGAGGAAGTGCGGGTAACCGCAAACCCGCTTAACCGCAGCTCCACAGACTTGTCACAATCCGCCACTGTACTGGAGGGAGCGGCATTGCGGCAGCAACTCGCCAATTCCCTGGGTGAGACACTGGCGCGCATGCCGGGCCTGGCCAATGCCAGTTTTGGCGAAAACGTGGGGCGGCCGGTGATCCGCGGGTTACAGGGCACGCGGGTAGGCATTCTCAACAACAGTCTGGCGGTGAGTGACGCCTCCTCGGTGAGCCAGGATCACGCCGTGTCGATCGAGCCCTTTCTGGCGGACCAGATCGAGGTGCTGCGCGGGCCATCCACCCTGCTCTTCGGCTCCGGCGCCATCGGTGGCGTGGTCAACATGGTTTCACCGACGATTCCGCAGGAACTACCTGAAGAGGGCTACAGCGGGCGCGTCACGGCGCAAGGAAATACAGCAGCGGAGGAAGAGTTTGCCGCAGGCCGGCTGGATCTTGGACAGGGAGCCTTTGCGCTGCACCTGGACGGTTTTCACCGGCGCACGGATGACTACGATATTCCCGGGGCTGCGCAGCTCTATCCCGAGGCAGAACATGAGGAAGACCATGAGGGCGAGGAGCACGATGATGGGGAGGAAGGCGAGAGTGAACGCGGAACTCTGTCAAACAGCTTCCTGAAGAGCGAAGGCGCCACCGCAGGCTTCAGCTGGATTGGCGAACAGTGGCGAACCGGAGTCGCCTATACAGAATACCGATCGGACTACGGTATTCCCGGTGGCGCACATGAGCACGCCCACGAAGAAGAACACGAGGGCGAGGAACACGAGGGGGAGGAGCATGGGGAGGAAGATGTCTCTATTCGCCTGCGCTCGGAGCGCACGGAAGCGGAACTGGTCGGGCGCAACCCACTGCCGGGCTTCGAACTGCTCAAGCTGCGATTTGTGGATACCAGTTACACGCATACAGAGTTTGAGGGGCCTGAGGTAGGCACCGCGTTCAAGAGCCAGAGCGACAACGCACGCCTGGAACTCAAGCACGACCCCTGGGGTGTATGGCAGGGCGTCCTGGGCATTCAGTACACAGACCTTGATTTCTCCGCTGAGGGCGCGGAGGCCTTTGTACCTCCCTCAACCACCGAGACAGCGGGCGTATTCTGGATCGAGCGGGGCGACTTCGATGCCCTTCAGGTAGACATTGGCTTGCGCTACGAGGACATTAAGGCCGATGTCGACAATACCATGGTAGAAGGAGAAGGGGCAACGGGACCCTCGGCTGCTGCCGACTTCCAGCCATTCAGCACCTCGGCCGGGGTGATCTGGGATATGAATGAGACCATTGCCTTTAGCGGCTCTGTGTCCTACGCCGAGCGCGCGCCCGGAGTGGACGAGTTGTTCGCCAACGGGCCGCATATCGCCACCCAGGTATTCGAAGTAGGTGACAGTTCGCTGCAGGAGGAGTCGAGCGTGCACATCGAAGGCGGCGCCCGTATGAAGTACGACCGCCTTTCCGGCAGCGCGACGCTATTCACTGATCAGTTCAATGACTTCATTTACCAGTCGAACACCGGCCTGGAGGAGGACGGCCTGCCGGTACTGCTCTGGTCACAGCAGGATGCACAGTTCGTCGGCGCCGAAGCCGAACTGCGCTATGACTTTGAACCCAACCGGTCGGGCCACTGGCAGTTGTTCACGTTCGGGGATATCGTGGAAGGTGAGCTGGATGACAACTCTGACGCCCCGCTGCAACCTCCCAGGCGCGTCGCGCTCGGTGTAGACTGGGATCTCGACAACTTTGCCGCCAGCCTGGTGTGGATACACGCGTATGCGCAGAACAACCTCGCCGAGCGGGAGACGAGAACGCCCGGCTACGACCTGTTGAATGCCGAAGTCGTGTATACCGTGCCGGGTTTCGACCAACTCGACTGGCAGCTATATCTCAAGGGGCAGAACCTGCTGGACGAGGATATTCGTAACAGTACGTCCTACCTCAAGGATCAGGCACCGCAGATCGGGCTAAACGTCATTTTTGGTGTGCGGGTGTATTTCTGATAGCGGGGCTGATTGGCGGGTGCTCCAAGAAAATGTACACTCGAGTCGTTACTCGGCATAGACAGGCGGAGCAAGTAGTCATCGACAGAAAGAGTCAAGCGTCAGTTTATCACGATGGGCTGGTGTAAATGGTCGGTCGCGGACCCGATTACCCGGTCGAGCGCAAAGATGCCGCCGCCGGCTCTACCGAAGTATCCACCATTGTCAATTGTGTCGCCTATGGGGACGGAGTGCGTCTCGACCCATTCCCAATTGATGATATCAGCGAAATCATCAAG
>CAYTDW010000019.1:0-12515 GCA_964436585.1 uncultured Halioglobus sp.
AGGGCAGCCACCACACGATTTTCCTGGCGAAAAAGGGCTCGGTACTCTAACCGGGTTCGTGCAGGCCCAGGTACATGTGGCACACCTTCTGGTCCTGCAGTTTCAGCAGCCGCGGTATCTGGCGGATATTAGCCCGGTCCTTTTCCTTGTCGGCCTCGGTCAGCTGCTCCCAGGGGATCAGGTCCGGGTGCAGCATGCGATCCTCGTCCCGCTGCTCCCCGTAGCTGTAGCCCGCCAGGTGCTTGTCCGCCATCCAGCGGCGGTGTTCCAGCTGGGCGAGCAATTCCATGAGGAGATCGTCCGGGGGAAACGCGGCCTCCGCTTCAGGCGCGTCGAGGGGCAGCGCCACGCAATTGGCGATGCGCAACTTGACGTCCATGTGGGCGGCGGCGTGCTGGTTCGCCTTCTTTTTGTGCACCGGCAATTCCGACCAGGGGATGAGCGAGGAATTGCCCCGGGGGTTGGCGCCGTTGGCCAGCTGGGTATTCAGGTAGGCGTTGTGCAGGGTGCGGGCCAGGGCGTCGAGGGCCTCGTTGACCACGACGTCGATGGAAATGGTTTCGTCGAGGCACTCGAAGTATTCGATGGGCTCATGCTGGGGCAGGTTGATTTTATTCATGTCGATGGGCTGGAAATCATCGTCGATGATTTCGGCGAGGAAATTCTGCTGGTTGAGGCAGACCACGAAATTCAGCGGCGGCAGGCCGCTATGGCGGCGCAGGCGATTGAGCCTGCGCGCCGAGAGGATGGCTTCCACATCATGTTCCAGGGCCACGTAGCAGACGTCGAAGTGGGTGGTCGTCTGCATCTCGTACCAGGTCTCTGGGGTGATCGTCATCGGGTCGGCATAAACGAAATTGATCTCGACGATTTTATCCAGGTGGGGGTGGCGGTGCCGGAAGCGCTCAACCTTCGGCCGCATGGACGACTCGCACAGCACCGTGACGTGGGGCAGGCGGAAGTCGGTGTAGTGGGCGGTCAGCGCCGTCTGCAGGATCATCTCCCGCACCAGCGCATCGAAGCCGATAAACAGGACATGCATGGGCTCGTTGCCGCGGCTGGCCGGGCGGTAGTACAGGTCGGGCGCGCACAGCCGGAATATATTGCGGGCGATGGTCTCGCGCCGGTTGAACAGCCGTATGGCGAAGCGCGAGCTGTTGATCTCGAAGAAGCTGTGAACGCTGAAGACCTCGTAGATGTCCGGCGAGTCGACGCACAGGAAACAGCGCAGCGAAGCATCCGGGGGCTCACCGCCGATGCCTGGCTCGCGCTGCCGGGCGATCGCCTCCAGCCCTTTGACCTCGGCGTCCTTGAGGCGCCGGGTGAGGCGCTCGGCGTTCTTGGCGATGGCGATGTTGGCCTTGTCATCGCTGGTGCACAGGAACAGTTCCTTGGCGTAGATGACCTGGGCCCGCAGCAGCACCAGGGGGTCCATGGCGTTGCCGCACACCACGATGGCGCCGTAGTTTTTCAACTCGGCGGCCAGGGCGTTGCGCGGGTCGTTATCGATCGCCACCACCCGCTTGTCGGAGTTGAGGCAGTAGTCGCGGGCGATACGATAGCCCGTTTCACCGATACCGCAGACCACCACAAAGCGCCGCTTGCGAAACAGCAGCCCGTACAGGGCGACCTGTTCCTCGATAACACCCCACACGGCCTTGGCGGCCGTGTAAAGCACGATGAGGGGGGCCATCGCCCGGGCGATCTGCAGGTGCAGCGGCCAGCCGGCCGTCTCATCCGGCGCCTCGAAAATGAACATCTGCAGGCTGGCGTAGCCCACGTCCCACCAGGTGTGCGGGCCGCCCTGGGCAACGAACGCCATCGTCTGGCCGTAACCGATACAGCCGAGCACGAAGGTGAGTACCGCCAGCAGGCCCACCAGGGTCCACTCGTGGCGGGCGACCAGGTTCACCTGCTCCGCCCCGGGTTTTTTGCCCTGGGTCGTGTTGCCTGAAGTGTTGTGCGATGGGGTCATGGAAGAGGGCTTGTCGCGGTCGGGGTGGGTGCCACTTTAGCGGGAATGCATCAGCAGAGAAAGCGTGTCTTTGCCCGGTGCTCAGCATTGGTAGCATCGAGCAGGCTGGAAGGGTTAGCATGGCAACGCAAGTGTTCAGACATCGCGTTAGTATTTGCGAAGACAGGGTGAACACAGGGGGGAACTGACCCTCGCAATTGGGGAAAACCAGTGATCGACTGGCAGGATTACAAGTACAAGGCCTTCATAAGCTACAGCCACGCGGACGAAAAATGGGCGCGCTGGCTGCACCGCTCCCTGGAGAATTATCGCGTTCCCAAGCGCCTGGTGGGGCGGCAGACGGACATGGGCAAGGTGCCGACTCGCCTGGCGCCGGTCTTTCGCGACCGCGAGGAACTCGCCAGCGCCACCGACCTTGGCAACAAGCTGACCCAGGCGCTGGAGTCCTCCGCCGTGCAGATCGTTATCTGCTCGATGGCATCGGCCAAATCCCACTGGGTCAACGAGGAGATCAAGGCCTTCAAGCGCCTGGGCCGATCCGACCGGATTTTCAGCCTGATCGTCGACGGCGAACCCTATTCCACCGGCAAGCCCGGTATCGAGCACTACGAGTGCTTTCCCCCGGCCCTACGTTTCAAGCTGGGCGACGACGGCGAGCTGTCCGACGAGCCGGCTGAGCCGATCGCGGCGGACGCACGGCACGGCAAGGACGGCAAGGCCAACGCCAGGGTCAAGCTGCTGGCGGGAATCATGGGGCTCGGCTTTGACGATCTGCGCCAGCGTGAACTGCAGCGCCGCAACCAGCGCCTTGCCATCATCACCGGTTCCGCAGTGGTTGGCATGGTGGCGGCCATCGGCCTTGCGACCACCGCGGTGATTGCCCGCAATGACGCGGAGCGCCAGCGCATCCGCGCCGAAGCCGAGGCGGAGACGGCGCGCCAGACGACGTCCTTCCTGGTGAGCCTGTTCGAGGTATCCGACCCCAGTCAGGCCCGCGGCGAAACCATTACCGCCCGGGAGATCCTGACCGCCGGCGCCCAGCGTATCGACACGGAACTCGATGCGCAGCCGGAAATACAGGCGCGCCTGATGGATACCATCGGCAGCGTGTTCTCCAGCCTGGGTTTGTACAAAGATGCCCGGACCATGCTGGAGAAGGCCCTCGAAAATCGACTCGCCCTGCCTGAAGTTCCGCAACAGGAGATCGTGCAGACCACGCTCCACCTGGCTCACGTGGACACCATCAACGCCGAGCTGGAAGCAGCCGAGTCGCTGTACAGTGATGCGATTGAACGATTGAACCGCGCGGGCGCCATCGACAGCGTGGAAATGACCGAGGCGCGCGCCGGGCTGGCGGAGCTGTATTACCGCATGGGCCGTTTCGGAGAGGCCGAGCCCCTGTTGGTTTCCGTGCTCGAGGATCGGCGTCGGCGCAAAGGGGAACGCAGCCCGGAAGTGGCGGATGCGATCGAGGAGCTGGGTTTGAACCAGTTTGACCAGGGCAAATTCGACATGGCCGAGGAGTACCTGCGTCAATCCCTGGCGATGCGGCGCGAGCTGTTTGGCGAGCAGCCCCACCCCGACCTGGCGGAGAATATCAACAACCTGGCGCTGCTGTTGATGGAGTCGGGCCGCTACGACGAAAGCGAAGTGCTGTACCTCGAATCCCTGGCCATGACCCGGCGCCTCTACGGGGAGAAGCACCCCAGCCTCGCCAACGGGCTGAATAATCTCGGCCTGCTTTATCGGGCGCAGGGCCAGCCTGACAAGGCCAGGAAAGCCTATGAAGAATCCCTGGCGATGCGGCGCGATCTGTTCGGCGAGGAGCATCCGGACATCGCCCAGGCGCTGATCAACCTGGCGTTCCTGTCATACGATGCCGGCGATCTGGCGGGAGCGACAACCCTCGGCCGCCAGGCACTGGCGATCCAGCTGAAGGTGCTGGGCCCCTCGCACCCGGAGGCCGCGGCGACCATGTCGACCCTGGCCAGGGGCCTGGCCGAATCGGGAGAGACAGCCGAAGCAGAGGCCCTGTTGCGCAATGCCCTGAGCATATTTGCCAGCGCTCTCCCGCCTGACCATCCGGATGTGGCGCGCGCCCAGATCGAGCTCGCCGCTCTGCTCACGGCCGACGGCGACTACACGCAGGCGCTGCAGCTTGCGCAAACAGGTTCAGCCTCGCTGGTTCAGGCCTATGGCGCCGACCACTGGCTGGTAGCGAATGCGGGCAGTGTCCAGGGGGGCGCACTGGCCGGGCTGGGCAGGCTGGACGAGGCGGAAACCCTGTTGCACGCAAGCTACGGGAAACTGGAACAGGACAAGAGTGCGCGGGTGGCCTATGTCCGGGCGGCCCGGCAACGCCTGGCGGCTCTGTATCGGGCGACTGGCAGGGCGCAAGCGGCGGCGGCGCTGGAGGCGATGCAGCAGGGGAGCGGCGGCACACCGTGACGGCCCGGTAAACCCGGTCTATCTGCGTCACATATTATTCACTCGCAAGGCATTTTGGCTTTGGCTATACTCGCCTGCGTCTTTTGATAAATCGGCTCGTATCTTGCATCTTTATGCAGGTGAACAATGGCCAAATTTAACGAGTGCGTGGTTTGCCACGCACCAAAATGGTGAAAGTCCCCTGGCGGGGAAAGGAGCAACACATGTTAGGGCGGGATATTACAGGGTCGGCATTGACGAGCCGCGATACATTTGTTGCTGCTGGTCTTATCAGGCGGGCGAGCGCCTTACTTGCGGCAGCTGTTGCTGCGATTACACTGAATGGGAATGCGGTGGCTGCTGTCGGTGACCCCGACATCGTCAGCTATGTAGACAATTATCTTGGTATCGCCGGTGAGTTGATAAATCTTCCCGGGGCGGGAATTGAAATCAATCACGACCCGGTGGCCGGGCAGTCCGAGGCCCTGGCGCTGAACCTCGGTAACGCCTACGACGAGGTCACAGTGACTGTTGGCGCACTGCTAGAAACCGAAGCGGGTGGATACCGTGAATGGGGAGCTTGGGAGGCATTTGATAGATCCGGTAGTCCCGTAGGTGAAGGGACATTCTTTGGACCCCAGACCACGGTAATCATAAATGCGCCCGACATGCAGTACTTGGTGTTTACTGCACGGCCTTATACCCTGTTTGGTGATGGTACTGAGAACCCACCAGACCAGGGTCCGGGCCCGGATGGTGGTCCTGACAACGACAGCTCGGACTACTATCTTGTTACTCTCAGTGTCACAGATGGTCCGAACCTCCCGGCTGCCGATGTAACTGGCGCTGACGCCTGGGAAGCCGTCAATCCCGCCGGCTTCGAGTCCACCACGCCCTACCTGGATGGAAACGGTCGCTTTGTCGATGCAACCCTGGTAGTCAACACCGCTGAGTGTGCCGGCGAATCAGACCAGAACAACACTGTAGGTTGTACGTTGCAGCTTAGCGAGAGGTTCAAGACAGTTATCACGAACTCGCCCGATGTCATCGGGGCGATTAAAGTCAACGAACCCCTGACGATAGTGGATACTCGCCAAAGCTGCGGCGGGGACGAGAACGGTCCGACTTCTGGTGGTCCCTTGGACCTGGGCCCAGCCCTCGGTTTGGGAGACGGCGGCCCCGTCGTCCCTGCCCACCTGTGTGGGATTCCGAATGACAACGGGGTGCCTGAAATCGTGCTCGTCGATATCGACAGCACCAACTTCACCACTGAATACTCGGTGCTGGAACACGAGATCGACAATACCGAGATTGCCGGGGATGGGTTTGAATGTCGTACTGGCGCTGAGATTTTGAATGATACCCAGGGTACGCTGGAACAGCGGCGCAGTAAGCTGCCGGTGGTCGCCTGGTTGCCCAAGGCCGAAGGCGAGATTCCCGTGAAGCAGGGTGACGGCACTGTGATCGACGAGCTGCAGGATATTACCTACGGCTGTGGCAGTTCCCGCGGCGGTAGCGCCCGTTACTCCTACTTTGCCTACAACCTGAGGCACACCGTTGATGCCGACTATCAGGCCATCGTGCGCAACGCGCTGGTGCAACTGTCAGCAACGATCGACCAGACCTCTGCCTGTGTGGACTCTGGCAACGGCAGTTTTGCCGGCATCGCCTCCGGTATGAAGACAGTACTGGCAGCCTACGACAGCAATCGGCTTCCCCTCGCCAAGCAGCATCTGCAGAAGTTGCTGGCTAAAGTGGAATCCCATAAGCAGCTGAATGAGCGCTACAGGGGTTGCTTTTACGATTTGGGCAACGATGCCATCGTCAAGGGTTCTCCCGGCGAGTTCCCCCCCGAAGAATTCCCCAATGTGGTGCCGCGCAACTTCCGCGCCGATCTGATCGTCCAGACTCGCCATGCGCTTTACATGTTCGGGCGCATGCTGGGCGTCATCGACCAGAATTTGCCGGATGACTTCAAGGGTTTGCCGCCGATTTGAGGGCGCGACGATAAGCAGTACCGACCAGCAAAACCCGCCCCCGTGGCGGGTTTTTGCTTTTAGGCAGGGCCTGCGTCACAAGGGGGCGTGATCGCGCGAGTTTGGTGCGCTGCTTCCCGTTTGGGTAGTTGCGGCAGGCCGTAATACCCCTGGCAGGTCGCAGGATACAGGCTCGGGCGCCTGCGCGAGCAACTTCCCTCTTGGTCCAAAACTTGCTGCCAAAGCCTGTTCTTCTTTCTCACAGGCTGACCATTGCATGAAAACCCCATTCGACCCCGCGGCCATGCAGGCCGCGCTGCTGCAACAGATGGGCTGGCGCACTCGCCCCGGCATCTTCGGCCAGCACGCCGCCAGCCCGCAGTCCATCCATGCCCTGCTGGGGTACTTCCTCAACGACCGTGACTCGCCCACGCCGTTTCCCGGCCGGGACATGCTGGTGGACAGCGCCCTGTTCGACTGGGGGGTGGCGCCGCCGCTGGAGAAGGTGATCCGTTCACGCCTCGAACTGGACCTCCTCCTGGGGCTGCCGGAGCTCTACCGGCACAGCGTGGCGGTGATAGAGCCCTGGCGCAACGTGGGCCTGAATGTCGATGGCGAGGAGGTAAGGGCATCCAAGAACATCGCCTACATCCTGCAGCAGGTGGCCGATGCCGACACCATCCTGTTCCCGATCTGGGAGAGCGGTGTGGCCAACGTCAAACGCCTGGCCAGTGTTTTCGATGCGGGTATCGCCACGGTGATCCAGGGCGGCAACCCCTCGGTGCACGATCCCGCCAGCTTCAATGGCGCCAATGCGAGCCTGGAGGATATCCTGGGCCTTACCGATGAGCTGCTGTTGCACCGCTCCCCCGGCAGCGGCCCCAGCATCTTCATCTGCCTCGGCCACCAGCTGGCGGCGGCCTCCCACATCCGCCTGATCAAGCGGGCCGTGCGCGAGGTGACCGAGCTGGCGCGCCTGCCGCTTGACCCGGAGCGCACGGCGATCGCCTCCCTGCAGCGGGTATGCCGGCGCATCGCTGAGGTCGGCGCCGCGCTGCCGGTGATCAAGAACGGCCAGACCCTCGCCCGCGGCTGGCACGACACCCTGTTCGCAGTGGCGCCCAACGAGCAGGTGGAGGTGGGCACCCGCCGCCTGCTGCCCTACCGCCGCAGCAGCGGCAGCGGCCACATACCCGGGGAGCTGCACGAGGTCCACGCGCTGGTGGCTGATGAACTCGATGGCGTGATCGACACCATGCTGAAACTGGAGCGCGAGCTGCGCATCGAGATGTTCCACAGCGACGAGGTCAACGAGGAGGCGGCCCTGTTCGCCAACTGGGCTTTCAAGTTGCTGCACGACACCATCGTCCCAATCCGCTACGAGATCGCCGTCAGTTCCCTGTCCTGGATGCTGAACCTGCCCTACGCGGTGGAGATCCTGTCCCAGACGGAAGTCGACGCGACCAGCTTCACCGAGGTTTCCACCACCTGCGTCTACTACAAGGACTGGGAGACCCATTCCATACGCCGTTCCTTTACCTGCCAGTTCCACCCTGAGCTCATGGCGGATATCCGCGACATCGGCAAGCGCGAGGGTCCGCGCTATGCCGAGCTCAAGGACAACGACGGGGTGCGGCTGCTCCTGCGCCTGCTGTACCATGGCATGCAGGAGTAAAGCGCAGGCAGGCATCCCATGACAGGCATCTCATGACACTTACGGCACCCGGCTGGCAGCACCGGTACGCCATGGTCAACAACATCCAGATGCACTGGGTGGAGCAGGCTGCGGGCGTGCCCGATGCGCGGGGCACGGTGGTGTTCTGCCACGGCTTCCCCATGCTCTGGTTCAGCTGGTACCGGCAGATACCGGTTATCGCCGCTGCCGGTTACCGCGTGATCGCGCCCTCCATGCGGGGCATGGGCCAGAGCGAGGCGCCGGAGGAGCCCGAGGCGTACGGCGTCGACGAGATCACCGCCGACCTCGTCGGCCTGCTGGACCATTGCGGCGTGGAGCGGGCGATTTTTGTCGGCATCGATTTCGGCGCCTTCGCCATCCAGGACCTGGCCCTGCGCCACCCGCAGCGGGTGCAGGCCATCATCTGCCTGGAGAACCCGGCCGCGCCCCACAACCCGGACAAGCCGCCCCTCGCCGAGTACCGGGAAATGGGGGAGCAGCACTTCCTGCACATCGAGTATTTTCGCGTGCCGCCCCGGGCCGACATCGAACTCGCCGCCGCGCCCCGGGAATTCCTGCGCAAGGTCATGTGGATCCTCAGCGGTGCGGCGAACTATTTCGAGGTGTTCAAGCATCCCCCCGGCACCGCCTACATCGATGCCATGCCCGAGCCGCCGCCGCTGCCCTGGCCCTGGTTGAGCGAGCTGGAGCTGGAGTTCTTCGTGTCGGAGTACAGCCAGTCAGGGTTTACCGGTGGCCTCAACTGGTACCGCTCCATGGATATCAAGTGGCGCCAGCGCAAACCCTTCGAGGGAGTGCAGAGCCAGGTACCGGCCTGGTTTATCGGCAGCGAGCGGGACGTGGACCTGGAGGGCTTTCACGGCGAGGACCCAATCGGCCTGATGCGGGCGATCTTCCCCAACCTGGTCGATGTGCGAATGGTCCCGAAGTCGGGACATATGTTGCCGCTGGAAGCGTCGGATGAACTCAATGCCATCCTGCTGGACTACCTGGCGCGGATCAGCGCAGCCTGACTCAGGCAGGTCCCGTCGCCACCGGGTAGCCGTTCTCGATCCACTGCTGCATGCCCTTGTCGAGGGCAACCGCCCGGCTGAATCCCATCTCCCGCAGGGTGGCGGTGGCCAGGGTGGATACCCGGCCGACCTCGCAGTACACCACGATGCGTTTGGTCGGGTCCGGCAGGGCCTGGTTGACCCGCAACTCCAGCTGCCCCCGCGGAATATGGGTCGCCCCGGGTATGTGGCCGCGCTCGTAGGCATCGCGCTCGCGCACATCCAGCAGCAGTATCCCGGGGTCGACGGTCTGCATGCGGCGCCGCACTTCCTCCAGTGACATGAAGGAGACATTGCGCGCGGCGGCGGCGATCAGCTGCTCGACGGTCTTGCCGCCGCTGAGGTTGGTGCGCAGGGCCTCCGACAGGTGATCGGGCTCCTTCAGGCGCAGGGTGCGCATCTGGGCGACGAAGTCCGCCCGCTCTTTCAGCTGCAGGCGCGGGTTGCTCGCCATCTCCTCGGCCAGCGTGGAGTACTCGCGGTTGCTGTAGATATGTGCCGGGTACACCCGGGTGGCCGGGTCCAGCAGCAACAGGCGGTTGAACAGGCTGTCATACAGCTGCTCGGGGTCGCCGCTGGGCAGGTCGGAGCGCCCGCAGCCGCCGATCAGCAGGGTGTCGCCGGTGAACACCCTGTCCTCGACGTGCACGCAGATCGAGTCCGCGGTGTGCCCGGGTGTGTGCAGGATATTCAGCGACAGTTTGCCGAGGTTGATCTTCTCGCCGTCGTCCACCCGCAGGTCGACGTAGGGCGCGGGGCTGTCGCGGTGCATGATCACCGGCACGCCCAGCTCCCGCGCCATCTCGATGGCGCCGGAGAAATGATCGGCGTGGGTGTGGGTGTCCAGCACGTAGTGAATGCGCACGCCATCCTGGGCCGCCAGCCCGACGTAGCGGTCTATCAGGGTTTCCTCGGGGTCGATGATGATCGCGGTGCAGGCCTGTTCACAGGCGATGAAATAGGACTGGCAGCCGCGCTCGGTGGCAATCTGGTGAAATATCATGGCGGTGCTCCCTGGGTGTCGGTAGATAGGGTGGTTGGTGACAGCTTAGTCTATTCAAGGAAGTCTGGCCGCGAGGAGGCGGCTCAGCGTTTCGACACCCGCTCGAACAGGGCGATCGCCTCGCTGTGGCCGGTGTGGGGAAACATGTCCACCCCCGCTGCCCGCAGCAGTTTGAAGCCCGCCGCCTGCAGGCCCCGTGCGTCCCGTGCCAGGGTGGCGGGGTGGCAGGAGACGTAGACCAGGCGTTGCACCCCGGTGCGGGGCAGGGCCTCGCACACCGCTTTCGCCCCGGCCCTGGGCGGGTCGATGATGGCGATGTCCGCCCGGGGCAGCACCGGGGCAGCCGCCATCAGGTTGACGGTTCTGGCGCGGATATTCCTGATGCCGTTGCGCGCCGCGTTGGCATCCAGCCGTGCGGTCATGCTGGCATCGCCTTCCAGCGCGTCCACCGCAGCGGCGCGCCGCGCCAGCGGCAGCGCGAAGTTGCCGATGCCGGAGAACAGGTCGAGTGCCCGTTCGTCGCCGCGCGGCCGCAACCATGCGAGTGCGCGCGACACTAGCGCGCTGTTGACCTCCCAGTTGGTCTGGGTGAAGTCTCCCGGCAGGTATGCCATCTCCTCGACCTGCGCCGGGCTGTCGGCGTTTTCCCCGGGACAGTGCAGGCGCAGGCGCAGTTCGCCCTCCGCATACAATTCCTGCCACTCGGCAAGGCCCTCGCCCGCATCATCCCATGCCTGCTCAGGCCGCGGTTTCCTGGGCGCGACCAGCCGCACCCGCAGCGCCACCACTGGGCTGGTCAGCAGCGCATCGCGCAGCAGGGCCAGGCCCCTGGCGCCGGGGTTGGCGGCGAAGTAACAGCACAGCCCGAGCTGGCCGCTGCTGTCGCTGTCGACCTCGATCTCGCGCAGGCCCTGCAGGCCGGGCGCTGCTGCCAGCAGTGCCGGCAGGGTCTCCAGCAGTTGGTTGACAAACGTGTTCGCCACCAGGCAGTGGCGCACCGCCACGGCCTCGTGGGAGCCGCGCCGGCGCATGCCCAGCACGCAGGATTGGTCGGGATTGCGCTGCACCAGCAGGCGCAGGCGATGGCGGTAAGCACTAGGGGCGCTGCTGATCGTTGCATCCAGCGCCAGGCCCGGTGCGAGCGGCCGCAGCAGCGCCAGGAGGTTGGCCTGCTTGTGCGCCTGTTGCGCCTGCAGTGACCAGTGCTGCAGGGTGCAGCCGCCGCAATCCCGGTAGATGGGGCATTCGGGTTCGCTGCGCTCCGGGGCCGGGCGGGTGCCGTCGACCAGGCCGAGCATCACTGCCTCGTCGTAGTCGCGCCTGACCGCCGTGCACTGCGCCAGCACTGTTTCCCCCGGCAGGGCGCCGCTGACGAAGACCACCTTGCCCTGGCGGTTGGCGATGCCGCGACCTTCCTGGCTCATGCGGTCTATCAGCAGTTTATCCTTGCCCCACAGGCGTGCCTGCGGGGTTTGGGCGGCAGCCTTCTGGAAGCGCTTGCGCGGAGGCGGCGATTTTGCCAAGGGGCGGTATCCAGGGAGCGGCTCAGGGAAGTCAACTATAAACCACCGCGGGGTGAGGCCCTAACGCCCGCCGGGCATGAATGGCGCCCTTTCAGAACCTGCCGCTGAAGGCCAGGCCGACGTAGCGCGGGCTGGCCCGCCGCGCCACCTCGCCCGCCCCGACGTCCTGCCTGAAGATCAGTACATCCTTGTCAAACAGGTTGCGTACGACCAGGTCGACCTGCCAACGCTCGCCCGGCTCGAAATAGCTGAGCTGCGCGGTGCTGCGCAGAGACTCCTCCTGCCGGTCCCGGGGGTTGTTCTGCGCGGTGAAATAGAACTCGCCCAGGTAGTCGGTGCGCCACATCAGGCCCAGTCGGCCCCATGGGTGCTGGCTGCCCGCGTAGTCCAGCCCGAGGTAGCCGCTGTGCCGGGGCGTGAGGATGGTCCGGTTGTTGTTCAGATTGCCCGCGTCGGTGGCGAAATCCCGGAAGCGGGCGTCGGTGTAGGCGTAGGCCGCCCGCAGTTGCCAGTGCGAGTTCAACACGGCCTGCAGCTGGCTCTCGGCGCCGTGGCCGTCGACCCCGTCGCTGTTCACCGTGCGTGCCAGGCCGTTTTCGATCACCTGGATCTGGTAGTCATCTACTTCGTAGGCGTAAATCCCGGCCTGGTAACTCGCGCGTTCAGCCCACAGATTGCCGCGCAGTCCCAGCTCCGCGGACAGGGCCTGCTCGGGGTCAAATAGCGACAATTGCGGCGTTGCCGCCGGCTCGAAGCCACCCGCTTTATAGCCCTTGCTCACGGAGGCAAAGGCGCTGGCCTGGTCACTCAGCAGGTAGTTGAGCGCGAGGCGCGCTTCCAGGTCGTCCCAGTCATCGTCGATC